>NZ_LVDJ01000015.1:0-103836 GCF_007636505.1 Shewanella sp. KCT | reverse complement strand
AACCCCTGTTACCGCCGTGAAAGGGCGGTGTCCTAGGCCTCTAGACGAATGGGACACTGTTGATACGTTATACTCTGTATCGAGTGAATACTCGTCGAAGCCAGTAGGCTATTGCTTCAACGCTTTCAAATTAGATGGTGGAGCCTAGCGGGATCGAACCGCTGACCTCAACACTGCCAGTGTTGCGCTCTCCCAGCTGAGCTAAGGCCCCTTACCTAACTTGTCACCTTTGAGTGCACCGCGAGCATCTGCCGGCTGTGTCTCAACTGCGAGGCGCATTCTATGCAGCACACCCAAAAGTGTCAACTCGTTTTTTAGGAATTTATTCTATTTGCTACAAATTCAATCGCTTTGGAGATTCTTTGCTCACAACGGGCCTTTCCGACGAGGAAAGCGGTTAAATCTACAGCAGGCGACATACCCGCACCGGTAACCGCAACACGCAGTGGCATACCAACCTTACCCATGCCCAGCTCTAATTCGGCAGCCGTCGCTTCGATAGCCTGGTGAATCGCTTCTACGTTCCACTCGCTCAGCTCGGCAAATTTCTTCTGCAACAGTTGTAGCGGCTCTAAGGCAACACCACGCAGATGTTTCTTAGCGGCGGTTTCATCGAACTCGGCAAAGTCTTCATAGAAGTAGCGGCTAGAAACAGCTAGCTCTTTTAGAGTCTTGGCGCGTTCGGCCAGTGCAGAGACCACTTCAGCCAGCGCAGGACCGTTTGCTGTATCTATGTTTTGATCTTGCATGTGCCACTCGAGGTGCTTGGCCACATATTCAGGCGCCAGCTCCTTCATATAGTGCTGATTCAACCAGATCAGTTTTTCGGTATTAAAGGCAGACGCCGCCTTGTTGATGTCGTCTAACTTAAAGTACTGCTTCATCTCCTCGATAGAGAAGACCTCCTGATCGCCATGTGACCAGCCTAGGCGTACCAGGTAGTTAAGTAGCGCTTCTGGCAGGTAACCGTCATCACGATACTGCATTACACCAACGGCGCCGTGACGCTTAGACAGCTTGGCACCATCGTCACCTAAGATCATTGCCACGTGGGCATACTCAGGTACTGGTGCATTGAGTGCCTTGAGGATGTTGATTTGGCGTGGAGTGTTGTTGATATGGTCTTCACCACGTACCACACAGGTGATGCCCATATCCCAATCGTCAACCACAACGCAGAAGTTATAGGTAGGCGTACCGTCGGTGCGGGCGATGATTAGGTCGTCCAGCAACTCGTTTGAGATCTCGATACGGCCGCGTACGTGATCGTCGAACACTACGCTACCTTCGGTTGGATTTTTAAAACGCACCACGAAAGGCTCGTCGGTATCGCGCGGCGCCTTGTCACGGCAGCAACCATCATACTTTTGTTGTTCGCCTTTGGCGGCCTGCTCTTCACGCATCGCCTCGATACGTTCGCGGCTGCAGTAACACTTATAGGCGGTGCCCTGCTCTAGCATCTGCGCGATGATCTCGTTGTAGCGATCGAAACGCTTAGTCTGGTAGTACGGACCCTCATCCCAGTTCAGTCCAAGCCACTCCATACCTTCTAAGATAGCTGCGCAGGCTTCAGTAGTTGAACGTTCGAGATCCGTATCTTCGATACGCAAGACAAACTCACCTTGGTTAGCGCGGGCATAGAGCCATGAATAGAGTGCAGTACGTGCACCACCTACGTGAAGAAAACCGGTAGGACTTGGAGCAAAACGCGTCTTAATCGTCATAATGGGACAGTAACCTGTTATCGAATGGTCTAAATATAGACTGAGCTATTTAATGTGACCGCTATTCTAACAGCCAAATGGGATAAGAGAAAATAGCCTGGACAACCGCAGCTTGCCCGACGCACCGAAAAGGTGATCCCCCCATCATAGGATACGCGGCTTACCTCGGCAGATACTCAACAGATGACAGCTACGCTAGGAATGTGCCGCCGCGAGATTGTCACCCGAACCACCTACCCGCTTTTCTATCGAGATGACCTCTTCCTGCATGACTGTCTTGCTCTATATAGCTAAGGCCAATAAAAACAAAAGTGGGAATGCTAGAAATAGATAAGGCACAGATAGAAGAAACGGTGATCTGAAAAGACGATCAGATTGGGTTGATCACAGGCACATAAATGCTGCGAGCTTCAGGCTACTGCTGCACAGATCTTATATGTCGCACCGCTCTTATATAAGCCCCATTATATAAACACCCAAAGGAGAATAGATAGAAAGCAAAAAGCAGCTTTTAGTCAGCCGCTATTGATGAGCCCAAGCGATGAGCGCCTAAATTGCAAAGGCCTAAATAAGAAATACCCAAACTACCTGCCCTACGTCTTTTTTATTTGCAGCGACTATATATGGTATAAAAAAAGATGGTGCAGAAAATATGCTGAAGGACATGGTGCTAACAGTTAAGCCGCCTCAATCAAGCAAGTGCTACATTGATTTGCCCGCCTAGTGATAGAGAAAGGTGAATAACGACGCGTTAAAAACGAGCAAGCTCGCTCCTTTTCGCCAGATGTTTTTATCAAACAGCCCAGTTAAGCATTGCTTATCTCTACCAAGCCCTTGCTCTGACCGACAAGCTGGAGCCCCCTTCTGCTCAGGCTTTCGCCAGGGCGGCACCGGAAATCATCCTGATTTGTTTAACATTAAGACGATCCGAACAAATTTGAACCGGACTCATTATTTTCTCGAAAAAAGCGTTGACAGTAGATCGTTCCCCCCTATAATACGGCCCCACACAGCGAGGTCGATTAGCTCAGCTGGGAGAGCACCTCCCTTACAAGGAGGGGGTCACTGGTTCGAGCCCAGTATCGACCACCATACACTGTATGGCTGAAAAATTTGATGTGTCCCAGGTCGATTAGCTCAGCTGGGAGAGCACCTCCCTTACAAGGAGGGGGTCACTGGTTCGAGCCCAGTATCGACCACCATATTTTGTCCTAGATTGAAATATGTGGTGCATCGAGTTTAATGTTGTGAGATATTCCCAGGTCGATTAGCTCAGCTGGGAGAGCACCTCCCTTACAAGGAGGGGGTCACTGGTTCGAGCCCAGTATCGACCACCATCTCTTCACGAGAGAATATCGAATATAATAATGCCCCAGGTCGATTAGCTCAGCTGGGAGAGCACCTCCCTTACAAGGAGGGGGTCACTGGTTCGAGCCCAGTATCGACCACCATTGTTATCAAAATATGTAATATGCTGTATTTATCCCAGGTCGATTAGCTCAGCTGGGAGAGCACCTCCCTTACAAGGAGGGGGTCACTGGTTCGAGCCCAGTATCGACCACCATAGCATGGCTATGAAACGATAAATCACAGACAGTCCCAGGTCGATTAGCTCAGCTGGGAGAGCACCTCCCTTACAAGGAGGGGGTCACTGGTTCGAGCCCAGTATCGACCACCATATTTCCTCTTTAATGCTTCACCTCCCTATTTATAATCAAACAGCCTAGCAGCAAGCCATTGCGCCCGGTTCTCGCTATTGCGAATCCCTTAGCCTCAACTATTCTTCATTAAGACTTTGCTCAAACCAAGTTAGACTCAAGGTGGTTGAACATGGCTGATGTTACTCAATCTGCGTCGCTGGCAAGTATTGCCGCGTACCTAAAACTCACCCATGAATGCGATGAGCAGGAAGCAATGCTCGAAGCCAAGGAGGTGATGCAAAACCTGGTCGCCATGCGACAAAAAGGTTTCATCACGGGTTGGTATTTTGATGCTCAGGGCCACCTTGAGCTGCTACCCAGCGAGGCAATTCTAAAACGCATCAACCCACCCAAATAATAAATTCTGATATTATTACCAATAAAATAAATAGCTTACACCAAGCCATCTCTTCCTTCATCCAGTTAAATAAACAAAACACTTTACTTAATTAATCACTGAGGTAGAGTTGTCCTACCTATTGATTCTTTTGAAGGCTGTCATGAAAGCCACCGACTCCCTACAAGCCGCTCCCAACCAGACGGCTCAGCGCATTCTCGGCGTCACCTTAATCGTTACTCTGATCAGTGTGGCGGGCATTGCACTGCCATATCCTGTACTGGCGCCGCTATTTCACGACAACAGCTCTCCCCTAACCCACTTCATGGGCCTGCCCAGCGAATTTTTAATGGGTATCGTCTTAGGCATCTATCCACTGGGGATCATCATAGGCGGCAGCTTCATCGGCAGCCTGTCTGACACCTATGGGCGCAAGCGTCTGCTCAGCCTCACCCTGATGGGCAGCGCGCTGGGTTATGGGCTCACGGCCTTCGCAGCGCACTCGGAGCAGTTTGTCCTTTTCTGTCTCGCGCGTTTACTGACGGGGATCTGCGAGGGCAACATCGCCATCGCAAGGGCGATAGCAGCCGATCTCCATCCGCAAATCGATAAGACCCGCAGTTTCTCGCTGATCAGCGCCATGGGCTATGGCGGCTATCTGCTAGGGCCGTTAGCTGGCGGCTACCTCATCGATTGGGGGATGGAGACAGTGTTTGGCGCGGCGGCGGTTGCCTGTATTCTGTGTGCCCTGCTGAGTCACAGGCTTCTGCCCCGTCAGCTCGATGAGACCCAAGCCAACGCCGAGAAAGGCTCCAGCCTGGTGCTGCTCAGAGAGCCGGCCTTGAGACGCTTCTTTCTGCTCTACCTGCTGCTGACCATGGGGGTTAACTTCTACTATGAGTTCTATCCGCTGCACCTGGTGCAACAGGCGAACTTCACCTCGGCGCAGATCAGCTGGGTAACCGTGCTGCTCACCGGCTGCATGATCGCCACCAGCATCTGGTTTACCCCTGTGCTTCAGCGCAGGCTCAACCACGCCAGCGCGAGTCTGGTGGGGATCTTGCTGTTTGGCGCCTCTTTGGCCTGCTTTCCCTATCTCACCAATGACAGCTATCTGCTCACCTTCATGACCATAGGCGCGGGCATCGCTATCTACAACAGCTTCCTGCCGACCTACCTGTCCCATGCCTATCAAGACAGGCCCCAGGGACAGCTTATGGGCATGCTGGTAACCATTTTCTGCGTCGGCAACCTGCTCGCCGCCCTCTTCGGCGGCCTGTTAGCCGTGTTCGATGTCAAGATTGTGCTGTTGATCGGAGCTCTGTGCGCGGCGGCTGCCGGCGCCATCCTATATCACGGTCACTTCAAACGTGAATACTGGCCAGCGCACAATTAACCCGATAACGGGACTCAGCTCAAACTTTAACCCCGCAAAATGGGTGGATTCCCACCCATTGAAATAAGACCAATGGGCGACATCCTCCCCAAGCACGCCTGTTTACCAATTAACCAATAGCTCGCAACATGTTGATATAAGGCAATTTACATAATTTAAACATCTTTGGCCTGGTCCTTGCCTATAATTTCTATGAGTTAAGCACACTGTGAACCTGCAGTCGCCCTAAGGCACTGAAGGATTAACAATAATAGGGATAACAAAATGACCAGACTCAACACCTGTACCTTTATCAAACAGATCGTCAAGATGACCTCAATCGCGGCCCTTCTGGGTGCCAGCTTAAACAGCTGGGCGGCGCCAACGGAAATTAAGTTTTCCCATGTGGTGGCCGAAAATACCCCTAAAGGCCAAATGGCACTTAAGTTCAAGCAATTAGTAGAAGAGCGTCTACCCGGTGAATACCAGGTAAACGTGTTCCCAAACTCTCAGCTGTTTGGTGACAACAACGAGCTCTCCGCCCTGCTACTGAACGATGTGCAGTTTGTGGCGCCATCGCTCTCCAAGTTCGAGCGCTACACCAAGAAGCTGCAGCTATTCGATCTACCTTTCCTCTTCAAAGACATGGACGCCGTTAACCGTTTCCAACAGAGCGACGCCGGCCAGCAACTGCTGAACTCGATGAAGCGCAAGGGTGTCGTCGGCCTGGGTTATCTGCACAATGGTATGAAGCAGTTCTCGGCCAGTAGCCCGCTTGTCCTGCCAGAAGATGCCCAGGGTAAGAAGTTCCGTATCATGGCCTCAGACGTGTTAGCTGCCCAGTTCCAGGCGGTCGATGCCATTCCGGTGAAGAAACCCTTCTCTGAGGTCTTCACCCTGCTGCAAACCCGCGCCATCGATGGTCAGGAAAACACCTGGTCTAACATCTACTCGAAGAAGTTCTACGAAGTACAGAGCAACATCACAGAGAGTAACCACGGTGTGCTCGACTACATGGTGGTCACCTCAAACACCTTCTGGAAGTCCCTACCCGCCGACAAGCGCAAGGTGATCAAGGCATCACTGGATGAAGCCATTGCCTATGGTAACGAAATAGCCGCGGCTAAGGTTAACAAAGACAAGCAAGCCATCATCGACTCTAAGCGTTCAGAGGTCACCTACCTGACGCCAGACCAGCGCGCCGCCTGGGTCAACGCCATGAAACCTGTATGGGCACAGTTCGAAGATAAGATAGGTAAAGATCTTATCGATGCCGCCGTTGCCGCAAACGAATAATAAGCGCTAACCCACTAAACTTAATAGGAAAGCATTGAGGCCGTTTCCATGGCATTCGGCCTCTTTCCTATCTAAGGAGTCTTAGAGATGATGTCTCGCTTTTTTTCTCATATCGAAGAGGTGGTACTTAACGCCTTGCTCACCGCCATGACCCTATTGGTCTTTGTCGAAGTGATCGCCCGTTTCTTCTTTAACACAGGTTTCCTGTGGATCCAGGAGCTAACGCTCACCATCTGCGGCTGGTTCGTACTGTTTGGCATGTCCTATGGCGTCAAGGTCGGTGCTCACATAGGCGTCGATGCCTTCGTGAAAAAACTCCCCGCCCAGGGACGTAAGTACACCGCCATACTGGCCGTGGCCATCTGTCTCATCTACTGCGGCATGTTCCTGGTCGGCAGCTGGGAATACCTGGCCAAGATGTATCAAATTGGCGTGCCCATGGAAGATATCGACCTGCCCCATTTTCTGATTGGCGGACTGGACGGCGACTTTGCCTGGGAATATCTGCGCATCGACGTCGAGGAGCCAGCTGTGCCGCTGTGGATCTCTCAAAGCATACTGCTCATCGGCTTTATTCTGCTTACCTGGCGCTTCTTGCAGCTGGCTCTGGCCATCATCACCAATAAAACCGACGGCTTTGCCTTTGCCGATGAGGCCAAGGAGAGCATGCACCTTATCGATCAAGAGGCCCAGGCCGACGACAAGCAGTCGGGAGATAAAAAATAATGACTATAGCAACCCTCTTTATCAGCCTGTTTCTCTGTATGCTGCTGGGCATGCCGATCGCCATCGCCCTCGGCTTCTCCAGCATGTTGACCATATTGCTCTTCTCCGATGACTCACTGGCCTCGGTCGCATTGAAGCTCTATGAGTCCACCTCGGAGCACTACACACTACTGGCGATCCCTTTCTTTATTCTGTCGTCGGCGTTTCTCTCCACCGGCGGCGTCGCTAGGCGCATTATCGACTTTGCCATGGACAGCGTAGGTCATATCCGCGGTGGTCTCGCCATGGCCTCAGTGATGGCCTGTATGTTGTTTGCCGCGGTATCTGGCTCATCCCCCGCCACGGTTGCCGCCATCGGCTCTATCGTTATCGTCGGCATGGTTCGTGCTGGTTATCCTGAGAAGTTTGCCGCAGGGGTGATCACCACCTCGGGCACCCTGGGGATTTTGATCCCGCCTTCTATCGTCATGCTGGTCTACGCGGCGGCGACGGAAGTTTCGGCCGCGCGCATGTTCATGGCGGGGCTTATCCCCGGCCTGATGATGGGACTCTTGTTGATGCTCGCCATCTATATCGTGGCCCGCATCAAGAAGCTGCCTTCCCGTCCCTTCCCTGGTTTTCGCCCCCTGATGATATCGAGCGCCAAGGCGATGGGCGGCCTGGCACTGATCTTTATCGTGCTCGGCTCCATCTATGGCGGTGTCGCCAGCCCCACCGAGGCGGCGGCCGTTGCCTGTGTCTATGCCTATTTCATCGCGGTATTTGGTTATCGTGATATCGGCCCGCTGAAAAATGTCAGCTGGCGCGATAGCGGTGAATCGCTCATCAGAGCCGTGCTACGTAATCTTGGTTTCATGGTGCTGGCGGTTTTCAAGACCCCGGCCGACAAAGAGATCCGCCACGTGGTACGCGATGGCGCTAAGGTCAGCATCATGCTGCTGTTCATCATAGCCAACGCCATGCTGTTCGCCCACGTGCTCACCACAGAGCGTATTCCGCACCTTATTGCCGAAACCATAGTAGGCATGGGACTGCCGGTATGGGGCTTCCTCATCATAGTCAACTTGCTGCTGCTCGCCGCGGGTAACTTTATGGAGCCATCGGCCATCTTGCTGATCATGGCGCCCATATTGTTCCCAATCGCCACTCAGCTGGGGATAGACCCTATCCACCTGGGGATCATCATGGTCGTGAACATGGAGATAGGCATGTTGACGCCGCCTGTGGGACTCAACCTGTTTGTGACCGCGGGGATCACCGGCCGCAGCATGGGATGGGTGATCCACTCCTGTATCCCTTGGCTGGCGCTGCTGCTCTTCTTCCTCGTGCTGATCACTTATATTCCGCAGATCTCTCTGTTCCTGCCGGAATATATTGATAAGTTAAACGGTTATTAAATCACTTGATTTTGCTTAACAATTGGGCGAGTCTGAAACGGGATCTAATCGGTCCCCTTTCAGATTCGCTTTTTCAATTGGACATGCCTTATATGTCGAAAATTATAACAAGAAGAAAATACCTCGGCGTCGGCTTCATCATACTCCTGGGCCTCGCCTTTACCCTGCGGGTCGCCTACTGGTTCCATCTGGAACATGGCTATGAGATGACGCGGCAACAATCCAACGCCCAGATGAAGGAGCTGCTGAGCTTCCTCTCAGGGTCTCTAAGCCGCTATGAGAGCATCCCCCATGTGCTCTCCACCAATCCGCTGCTGGCCAGCGCCCTGTTAAAACAGGACGATCCCGATACCATCACACCACTCAACCGCTATCTGGAGGAGATCCAGAGCATCACAGAGGCGCTGGATATCTATCTGGTCAATATCGACGGTGATGCCATTGCCGCCAGTAATTGGCAGCAGAGCTACTCCTTTATTGGCAAAAATTACGCCTTCAGACCCTATTTCAAGGATGCCATCGAGGGCAAGATGGGACGCTATTTCGCCGTCGGTACCAGCTCGAACAAACGCGGCTATTACTTCTCCTATCCCATCTACAGCCACGGCTATCCGGTCACCCCCAGCCAGGGAGAGGCCAAGGTGTTAGGAGCGATAGTGGTCAAGGTCGATGTCACCGAGATAGAGCAGCAGAGCACGGGCATGGCCAGGGGCAGCAACTATGAATTCGCCATCAGCGACCCGGATCATATTATCTTCCTCTCCAGCCGACCTGAATGGCGCCTCACCGCGCTGACGCCTGTGACTCATCAGCTTAAGCAACGCATCGAATCCTCGAGACGCTACGCCAACCGCGAGATCAGTCCGCTGGCGATCGAGCCCCCCTTTGCCCCATCCCTAGCGGCAGACTATCAGATCTATCAGATAGGCGATGACAAGCGCGGCGCCGAGTTTATGGATAACGCCGCCTACATGAGTGACGCGGGCTGGCAGGTGCATATCCTCTCGCCCATGACCCCGATCTACCGCTCGCTGCCGCCACTGCTCCTGCTCTATGGCGCCCTCTACCTGCTGTGCGCGCTGGCGCTGTTATTCGCCATCGAGAAACGTAAGAACACCCGCCGCATGCAACAGGCCCATGAACAGTTAGAACAAAGAGTCAAGGAGCGCACCCAGGCGCTGGAGACCAGCCATCAACAGCTCAAAGAGGCCCAGGATGAGTTGATCCAGGCCGCCAAGCTCACGGTGATCGGCAGCCTGTCGGCCAGTATCAACCATGAGATCAACCAGCCCCTGGCGGCGATTCGCAGCTATGCACAGAACACCCAGACCCTGCTCTCCCGCGCTAAGTGGGACGATGTCTCCAGCAACATTATGACCATCATAGAGCTGACCGACCGTCTGGCGGCCATAGTTTCGCAGTTTAAGAGCTTTACCCGTAAGAGCCAGGGCAACGACAAGGCGATTAGCGTAGCGCAGTGCATCAGAGATGCGCTGACCATAGTCCAGCCCGAGGTGGACAAACAGGGGATAGATTTGGTGCTCAACAACACAGAGTGTCAGACGCTGCTCTGGGGCGACCCTATTAGGCTACAGCAGGTGCTGATCAACCTGATGAGCAATGCCATGGTGGCCATGCGCGCCAGCAACCCGAAACAGCTGATCATAAGTGTGGTGGTGAGCAACCGACTGGAGATCACCATAGAAGATACCGGCACAGGCATAGACGAGAGCCAGATGCAGAAGATCTTCGATCCCTACTACACCAGCTCGCGTCAGGGGCTGGGCTTGGGGCTATCGATCTCCCGGCGTATCGTCGAGGCGATGCAGGGTAAGATAAGCGTTGCCAATCGCGAACAGGGCGGCGCCATCTTCCAGATCACCTTGCCCATTCATGCAGTAGGATAACGATGCAAAATCAAGTTTTTAATCAATACGACATCTTAATCGTCGACGACGAGCCCCTGATAGGCTCGGCCCTGGTGCAGCTGTTTGAACTCGAATCCTACCGCGCCCTGGCCCTCACCGACGCCAAGCAGATTGGCCAGGGCCTGCCCGACAACTGGCCGGGGATAGTGATCTCAGACGTGAACATGCCAGATATCGACGGCCTGTCGCTGATGCGCACCCTACTGGCTCAGGACAAGGATATTCCTATCATACTGCTGACCGGCCACGGTGATATCGCCATGGCGGTGCAGGCACTGAAACAGGGGGCCTATGATTTTATCGAGAAGCCCTTTAACAACGAGCACATGCTGGATATCGCCAAGCGGGCGCTGGAGAAACGTGCCCTGACCCTGGAAAATCGCAGCCTGAAACGTGAGCTGGAATCCCAGAGCACACCAGGGCCACGTATCCTGGGCCACAGCCCGGGGATCAAGCAGATGCGCCACATCATCCATCAGGTGATCGATATGCCCGCCGATGTTTTAATTGAAGGCGAGACAGGCACGGGTAAGGAACTGGTCGCCCGCTATCTGCACGACCACAGCCCCAGAGCCGAAGCCAATTTCGTCGCCATCAACTGCGGCGCCATCCCAGAGACCATCATAGAGAGCGAGCTATTTGGCGCCGAATCTGGCGCCTTCACCGGCGCAGATAAGACACGTATCGGCAAGTTCGAGTATGCCAACGGCGGCACCCTGTTTCTCGACGAGATTGAGAGCACGCCGCTGTCCTTGCAAGTTAAGCTGCTCAGGGTATTGGAAGACAGGAAGGTGGAGCGCCTCGGCTCCAATAAGAGCATAGACCTGGATATTCGCATCATCGCCGCCACTAAGGTGGATCTCAAGAGTCTGTGCGACACAGGCGAGTTTCGCCAGGATCTCCTCTATCGCCTCAATCTGGTGACTGTGCCAATTCCAGCCCTCAGGGAGCGCCGCGAAGATATCGGCCTGCTGTTTCTGCATTTCGCCCGGGTCGCCTCGGCCCGCTATCATAAGGCGCTGATCCCCTTGACGGCCCAGTACACGGCCCAGCTGGTCTCCCACGACTGGCCCGGCAATGTCAGGGAGCTGCGCAATCTGGCCGAGCGTTATGTGCTGTTAGGGCCAGAAGCGGCCTTTGCCACCTCACTGGGTCAGAGCAGCCAACTCAACGCCAACATGTCGCTTCAACAAAGAGTGGAGTTTTTCGAGCGGCTGCTGATCGAAGAGGCGCTAAGTAACAACAAGGGCAGCATCAAGCTCACCATGGAGCAGCTGGAGCTGCCGCGCAAGACCCTCTATGACAAGATGCAGAAGTTCGGCCTCAACCGTAAGACCTTCATCAACTAGTCGAAGCCCCAGTGGTTAGCCCGCCGTTAAGCTTTAGTCAGTTAGCTAGCAGCATCTAACAGTGGCGTGCGTGGCCTATGGGTGCGCTGCAGCATCACCACCAAGAGGATCACGCCGCTAAGCAGAGTCAAGCTGCCAGCCACCACGCCGCTCCAGCCCCAATGCTGCCAGAAAGGCAAGAGGAAAGGCCCGCCCAGCGCCGCTCCAAGATAGTAGCTACACAGGTAGAGCGCCGTGGCCTTCGCCCTGTGTACCTGGGCGCGCTGTGCCACCCAGGCATTACAGACGCTGTGGAAGGTGAAGAAGCCAAAGCTCGACAGCAGGAAACCGATAACGATGGCGCTGCTGGTGTCCCCCAGGGTCACCAGGCTACCGACGCACATCATCACCGCCGAGAGGATAAACAGCGGCTGACGTCCCAGGCGGGTCACCCACTTGGCGGAGCGGAACGAGGCGTAGGTACCGCTCAAATAACAGAGGAAGATCAGGGTGACCTGAAACTTGCCCCAGCCAAATGGCGCCTGCATCAGATGCAGCTGGATATAGCTAAATTGATTGACCATCACCATGAAGGCCAGCGCCCCCAGAAGGTAGAGCTTCACCAGGGTCGCATCGCCAAGGTGCAGGCCAAAGCCCTTGAGATCCGCCAGGCCAAAACCACTCTTGTGTTGACGGCGACGGATCCGCACCCGGTCGAGTCGCGGCAGTAACATGAGTACGCCCACCACGCCCGCCAGGGTCAAGACACTCACCAGGCCCATGGCCTCTACCCAGGTCAGATACTCTGTCATCAAGCCGCCGAGCAGTCGCCCGGCGATCCCCCCGAGGCTGTTGGCGCCGATATAGATGGCCC
The DNA here is from genome assembly GCF_007636505.1 of Shewanella sp. KCT. Lineage (NCBI taxonomy): Bacteria > Pseudomonadati > Pseudomonadota > Gammaproteobacteria > Alteromonadales > Shewanellaceae > Shewanella > Shewanella sp. KCT. The sequence continues at coordinate 91,151 of NZ_LVDJ01000015.1, read as the reverse complement.
CCGCCTTGAGTAGCACGCTGGTATCGAGCAGGTCCTTAAAATAAGCCATGGCGATGGCGGGCACCGCCGCCAGCAGTATCCCCTGAAACAAACGCACCGCCACCAACGCCGAGAAATCCTGCACCCAGATCAACATGAGATCCGCCACCACAAGAAGCGCCAGGCTCCAGAGCAGCGGCTTGCGCCTGCCTAGCTTGTCAGACAGGGTGGCATAGAAGAGCAGCGCGAAGGCCATGGAAAAGCTGGTCACAGACAACAACAAGGTGGCGTGGGCCGGCGACACGCTAAAACTGGTCGCGATCAGCGGCAACATCCCCTGCACCATATACAGGTTGATGTAGATCACCACGGAAGCCAGAGAGAGGCCCCAGATCAGACGAAGTTGTAGTGGACGGCTGGCGGTCATGTTGTCGCGCTCAATAGGATAGATAGACACAGGCTAGCACCGGCGCTAACATTACAAAAATAGATTATAACTATGATGTCGATAATACCGTGTTATAGATAATTCCGATGACCAATGCTTGAAAACGATCAGCTAAAAGCGCTTAAGACAATAGAGCTAACTCAGCGTGATAGAAATATGCGAGAAGGTGGGATGAAAGATGGATATCAAACAGCTTAGGCAGTTCGAGGCGCTGGCGACCAAGGGCAGCTTTACCCTGGCGGCCAAACAGCTCAATCTCGCCCAGCCCGCCCTGAGTCAGGGGATAAAACGCCTCGAAGAATCCCTCGGGGTCACGCTCGTCAACCGAAACAAACACTATCGCGGTCAGAATGGCAGTCGCCTCACCCTCACCGCCGAAGGCGAGGCGCTGGCGCAACATGCCAGGCTGATCCTCAAGCAGGTAAAACAGGCCGAGGCCCATATTAAATCTATGGCCAATCTCACCAAGGGCGAGGTGCGCATCGCGGTGCCCGGCATGCTGGGCTCCTACTACCTGCCCTCTCGCTTGATGGCCTTCAGGCACAGGTATCCGGATCTCAAGCTCTCCCTGTTCGAGGGCGGTACCCGAGACAGTCTGCGCATGTTGCAAAACGAAGAGGTGGATATCGCCATCATCACGGGCCAGGATCTGCAGCCTAATTTCGACAGTCATCTGCTGCTCAGAGAGCAGATGGTGGTGGCCGTGGGAGAAGATCACCCCTTGGCGGAGCACAAAGGGATCACCCTGGAGCAGTTTTTCGAGCAGGAGCTGGTGATGTTTAAACCGGGCTATTTCCACCGCGAGTGGATGCTGTCTCAGGCCAAGGCGCTGGATCTCGAGGTGAATATCGCCTTCGAGACTAACCTTATCAACCTGATCAAACAGGTGGTCGCCCAAGGATTTGCCATCACCAGCGTACTGGAGATGGTGATCGAGGCAAGAGATCCTATCCGCGCCATCCCCTTCTCACCTGCGGTGCATCTGGATCTGCATATCGCCTGGAATAGAGAACGCCCCATCGGTCTGGCCGACAGGGCGTTCGTCGACTTCTTGATGAATAACCCTTAGCGGCATGCTAACGGCTTCATGAGACCAATCTAACTGGCATCTGTCTGACGCTCGGGCGCCGCCAACTGGAAGGCCTCAAGCTTATGGCAATTATCCCAGATACGACGAATGTTTGGATAGGTGCTCAAGTCGACCTTGAAGCGATTGGCATTATAGACCTGAGGGATCAGGCAGAGATCCGCCAGCGTCACCTCATCGCCATAGCAGTAGGTGCCGGCGTGCTTTTCCAGTTGCTTCTCGAAGGCGCTAAAGCCCTGATGGATCCAGTGATGGTACCAGGCGTTCTTGGCATCCTCATCCAGCTCAAGTGTGTTGGTGAGATACTGCAACACCTTAAGATTATTCAGCGGATGCACCTCACAGGCGATAGAGAGTGCCATGGCGCGCACCTCGGCTCTCGCCTTTAGATCTTTTGGCAGCATCATGGCGCCGCCATACTGCTCGTCGAGATATTCGATGATCGCCAGCGACTGAGACAAGACAAATTCGTTGTCGCCCTCGATTAGGGTTGGCACCAGCTCCTGGGGATTGAGCGCAGCGTACTCAGGCAAGTGCTGCTCGCCGCCATTCTTCACCAGATGCACAGATTCGAGCTCAGCATCCAGTCCCTTCAAATTCAATGCGATACGCACCCGATAAGCGGCGCTGGAGCGCCAGTAGCCCAATAATTTCATCGCACGGCTCCTTTTCTCTCTCCGCCCATTACCCGGCGGCTGTTACAAAAACGGGGCAACCTTGGTCGCCCCGGAGTTTCAACAAAACTAAGAATTAACCTTTGTACTCAACCACCTGCTGGTCGATGGCACCAAAGATAGATTGATCGTTTTCATCCAACATCTCGATACGCACGCGATCACCGAAGCGCATGAATGAGGTCGATGGCTTACCGTCGCTGATGGTCTCCAGCATACGGGTCTCGGCCAGACAGCTAGAGCCAGCGCTGCGGTCGTAGTTAGAGATGGTGCCCGAACCTATGATGGCGCCGGCGCCCAATGGACGTGTCTTGGTGAAATGGGCAATCAACTGACTGAAGTTAAAGGTCATGTCGATGCCACAGTTTGGCTTACCAAACAGCTCGTTGTTCAGATGGGTGATCAACGGCAGATGCACCTTAGACTCATGCCACTTGTCGCCAAGCTCATCAGGGGTTACGGCAACAGGTGAGAAGCTGCTGGACGGCTTAGACTGGAAGAAACCAAAGCCCTTGGCCAGCTCGGCAGGGATCAGGTTACGCAGCGACACATCGTTCACCAGCATCAGCAGCTTGATATGCTTCTCGGCCGAATCAGCGTCTATGCCCATAGGCACGTCGTCGGTGATCACCGCCACTTCAGATTCAAAATCTATGCCCCACTCTTCGCTGGCCAGCTCGATATCCGCCTTAGGCGCGATAAAGCTGTCAGAACCGCCCTGATACACCAGAGGATCTGTCCAGAAGGTTTCTGGCATCTCGGCGCCGCGGGCCTTACGTACCAGCTCAACGTGGTTCACATAGGCGCTACCGTCGGCCCACTGATAGGCACGTGGCAGCGGCGACAGACACTTGTTCTCGTCGAAATCGACTGTGTTGTCGAGCACGCCTTGGTTAAGGGCCTCATAAAGCTCTTGCAGTTGCGGCTGAAGCAGATCCCAGGCGTCGAGCAGCTCCTGCATGGTGTGTGCGATGGCCGGTACCGCAACAGCCTTGGTTAGATCTTTACTCACAAGCATCAGCTGACCGTCACGACGGCCGTTGTTATAACTTGCTAACTTCATACCCACTCCTTCCGAATTCTTTTCTTGCCAGACCTTAGGGCCGCGCCGCTAATGGGTCTGGGACTATCAATTTGGCATAGAAATACCCTATGCGCCTCAAGATAGGAATAGCGTGATACAAATCACACTCCTTCCCTTAACATTCAAATTTGTAAACAATTCATGACAGGCAGCGAGAACCCCAAATTTATGGGGTTTCGGCCTTGCATCCGCCTAGAAAACCACCAGCCAACTGGCAATAAGGTTTTACATCCCTTTTTGCTTGCTGATCTTATATTCTCTCAGCTTGTTGGCGATGGCCGTGTGAGACACCCCGAGCTTCTTCGCCAGCTGGCGGGTACTGGGGTACGCCGGATAGAGGCGTCTAAGCAGACTCGCCTCGAACTGTTTCATCGCCTGATCCAAGCTGCCCTCAAATTGATGATCGAAATAACCAAAACCCTCGGCGTATGACGGTAATTTTAGCTGATCCACCGTCAGCTCCGCCGAACCGTCCCACATGGACACCGCTCGGAAGATGGCGTTTTTCAGCTGACGCACGTTACCCGGCCAGGCATAACCCAGCAGGTGCTCGCGGCATGGGGCCGAGATGCGGCGAATGGGGATAGACAGCTGCTGACTGTAATGCTCGAGGAACATCTCGGTCAGGGGGATCACATCCACCTTGCGCTCGCGAAGCGAAGGCATATGGAAGCTGAGCACATGGATGCGATAGTAGAGATCTTCGCGGAACTCCCCGGTCTGGCATAGTTCGGCCAGGTTCTTCTGGGTCGAGCAGATGATGCGCACGTCAGAGCGCACCTCCACATCGCCGCCCACCCGGCGGAAGGTGCCATCCTGCAGCAGACGCAGTAGTTTGACCTGGGCCGCCTTGGACATCTCGGCAATCTCGTCTAAGAAGACGGTGCCGCCCTTGGCCTCCTCGAAGAAGCCGCGCTTGACCACCTCGCCACCGCTGACATAACCGAAGAGCTCCTCTTCGGCGGCGCTGTCTGGCATGGCGGCGCAGTTAATCGCAATAAAGGGATGCTCACGGCGCATGCTGGCATCGTGACAGGCTCTGGCCATCAGCTCCTTGCCTGTGCCCGTCTCACCCGTGATCAACAGAGGCGCATCGAGCTGGGACATGCGTCTGGCCTGCACCAACACCTCTTTCATCTTGTCGCTGACCGCCAGCACATTCTCAAACCCTGTGGTCTGATTCTGCAGGGCGTTAAACTGCTTGCCGACCCGTGCGGGCGATTTGAGGGAGACTACGGCGCCGGCCAGTATGGTCTTGTCGTTCTCGTCGGGCAGATAGATGGGCAGCATCTCGGCCAGGTATTCGCTCTGGCCTATGTTGACCCGGGTGGCCTGGGCCAACACCAGCGGCTCGCTGAGCCAGCGGTTGAAGTTAAAGCCCTGTACCCAATGATTGAGGGGTTCGTCGAGCACCTCGTGCTCACCCATGTTGACCGTCATCAGCGCCGACTCATTGACGATACGGATCCGACCCTTAACGTCGATGGAGAAGACCGAATCCGGCAGTGTCTTCAGCAAGGTCTTGAGCGCATAATGCTCCTGCTCGGAAGGCATGAAAGAGACAGTGCGCACGTCGTGCACCCCTTCCACCTTCCTGATTAACGGCAGCAGCTCACTGAGCACATCAAAGTTGACCTCAGCAAACTGCAGATAGAGAAATCCCTGGTTACTGGCATCGATAGCTATCAGGTTAATGCCATAGCCTTCGAGGATCACCAGAATGTCTTTTGCTAGACCCACGCGGTCGATGCAACTTACTTCTAAGCGCATACCCTTTCGTCCCTTTTTATATTTATTACTTCACGGTTTTTGGGATTATCGCGAGCATGGTTGCGTCTCATGCCAGAAAAAGTGTGACACGCCACGCAGAAATGCCGATAAAACGCCTATACGTTAGAGTGTAATGAGATTTGTGGCAAGAGTTGTTTACACCGGATTCGAAAAGCAACCAAAAAAACAGCGCCATAGCTAGGCTATGACGCTGTTTTTAAATCAATTTTAACTTAGTCCAATAACTGGTCTGTCTTGGCCGCCATGATGAAATCGTTGCGGTGCAGGCCCTTGATGGAGTGAGACCACCAGGTCACAGTGACCTTGCCCCATTCGGTTAGAATGCCGGGATGATGAAACTCTTCCTCGGCTAAGTCAGCCAACTTATTGGTAAATTCCATCGCCAGCTTAAAGTTTTTAAACTTGTAGACACGCTCAAGCTGCATGATACCGTCACGCACCTCGACGCCCCAATCTGGGATCATGCGGATCAGCTCGGCCAACTCGGCGTCTGTCACCTTAGGCGCGTCGGCCTGGCAGGCTTCGCATTTCATTTGGGCTAATTCAGTCATACTTCTTCCTTCTGATTTTCTTATCTGGCTCTATTAACTGGCTTGCTTAACTGGCTTTCGATTTTGGCTCAAACATGGGGGCATGTAGCCCTAACTGACGCGCCTTAGTCACGGCACCCATGATGTCCATTTTGACGATTTCGTCTAAATAATCAATTGAATCAATAGCGTAATAAATTGGCTGCATGATATCGATTCGATAAGGGGTTCTTAAGATATCCAACAGATCGAAAGGCTTTACCACCGGGGTATCGCTCATGGCGTATAGTGTCTCACCTGGCGAGCTTAATATGCCGCCACCGTAGATCTTCAGCTCACCGTTGGCCTGACGGATCAAACCAAACTCCACGGTAAACCAGTAGAGTCTGGCGAGAAAGACACGCTCCTCTTTGGAGGCGGCCAGACCCAACTTACCGTATTCGTGAGAGAAACGGGCAAATGAGGGATTGGTCAGCAGCGGGCAGTGACCGAAGATCTCGTGGAAGATATCGGGCTCCTGCAGGTAGTCGAACTCCTCCTTGCTGCGGATGAAGGTGGCAACCGGAAACTCCTGGTTCGCCAGCAACTGGAAAAACTTCTCGAACGAGATTAGCGCCGGTACGGCAGCCGTCTTCCAACCAGTGGCCTGTTGCAGCACAGCATCGATTTCGCCAAGCTGCGGGATGCGATCTGCAGGCAAGGCAAGATCTTCGAGCCCTTTCAGATAGGCATCACAGGCATAATGGGGCAAATTGCCCTTCTGTCTGTCGTACAGCGCTTGCCAGATCTCATGTTCATTGTCAGGGTATTGGATGAACCCTTGGTTATCAGGCAGTCTGGCCTGATACGTAGTTTGTTTACTCATGATAAATACAACACAAATGACTGCTCCTGCCTCCATATTTGACTAAACGCCAGAGTTTGTTAACAGGATCACACTTTATAATTTGGCTTGAGCGCCGCTCAAGATGTAACCTCAAATTTACATCAGGCAGAAGATGAAAACTTAAATCGTTTTTATTTAAAGACTTATCGAATAATTCATATGTAACACTCTTGACACAAATGCCGACTTTCACATCAATTTCATCTGCTTACCCCATGGGACAAATATTTGTGTAAAGGCATTTTACTAACTCTGCTCAATCCCAGTTCTGGTATCGAGCGCACCTTTACAAGCGTTAAGATAAGGCTAAAGCCGACGCCGAACAGGTCGACAGATACCGAGAACCTAGCGGCCAAAGCGCCTAAATCTCCTGGCTTTTCAGGGCGTTTTTATTAGAATAAAAGGGCATTTTGCGCAGCCAACTAGGATTAGGATGAAACAGCACAAAGTTCGCAAGGCCGTTATTCCCGTCGCGGGTCTCGGCACTCGCATGCTTCCGGCAACCAAGGCGATCCCCAAGGAGATGTTGCCCATAGTCGATAGACCCTTGATCCAATACGTGGTCAACGAGGCGATAGCCGCCGGGATCAATGAGATAGTCCTGGTCACCCATGCCAGTAAGAACTCCATCGAAAACCATTTCGACTCCAGCTTCGAGCTCGAGGCCCAGCTCGAACGCAGGGTAAAACGTCAGCTACTGGCCGAGGTGCAGGCCATCTGTCCAAGCGACGTGACTGTGATCAGCGTGCGCCAATCCCAGGCTAAGGGGCTGGGCCACGCCATTTTATGTGCCCAAAAGGTCGTGGGCGACGAGCCCTTTGCAGTTTTGCTGCCGGATGTCATCATAGACGATGCCAGTTGCGATCTCACCCGGGATAACTTGGCCGAGATGGTCAAGCTGTTTGATGAAACCGAAGTGGGCCAGATCATGGTCGAGGGCGTGCCAGAGAGCAGCGTCGACCAGTATGGTATCGCCGATGTGAACGGCCATCAGCTGGAGGTGGGGCAATCCAAACCCATCAATGAGTTGGTGGAGAAGCCTAAGGTGGGCCAGGCGCCATCTAACTTGGCCGTGGTTGGCCGTTACGTGCTACCTAAGCAGATCTGGCAGCTGCTGGGCAAGACTCCCGCCGGCGCCGGCGATGAGATCCAGCTTACAGATGCCATCGCCATGTTGATGAACAGCCAAACCGTCAACGCCTATTATATGCATGGCAAGAGTCATGACTGTGGCAACAAACTCGGCTATATGCGCGCCAATGTGGAATACGCGCTGCGCCATCACGAAGTGGGCAGGGATTTTGCCGACTACCTCAAGACATTAGTTTCAGATTTACAACAGGATAAAGATTAATGACGATTTTAGTCACTGGTGGCGCAGGCTACATAGGTAGCCACACTGTCGTTGAGCTACTTAATGATGATCAACAGGTCGTGATCATAGACAATCTGAGTAACTCAAGCGTCGAGGCCCTCAAACGGGTCGAGCAGATCACCAATAAAGGGGTCACCTTCTATCAGGGCGACGTGCTCAACAAGGCCTTCCTGCAGAAGGTCTTTACCGACCATGATATCGACGCCGTGATCCATTTTGCCGGTCTCAAGGCGGTCGGCGAGTCTGTGGCCCAGCCGCTGCGCTACTATGAAAACAACGTCACCGGCACCTTAGTGCTGTGCGAGGTGATGGCCGAATTTAACGTGAAGAACCTGGTGTTTAGCTCATCGGCCACCGTCTATGGCGATCCGGCCTCACTGCCCATTACCGAAGACTTCCCAACCGGCGCCACCAACCCCTACGGCCAGTCTAAGCTGATGGTCGAGCATATCCTGAAAGATCTGCACTACTCGGACCCAAGCTGGAACATCGCCAGACTACGTTACTTCAATCCAGTGGGCGCCCACGAGAGCGGCCTCATCGGCGAAGATCCCAACGATATCCCCAATAACCTGATGCCCTTCATCGCTCAGGTTGCCGTGGGTCAACGCGAGAAGCTTAGCGTCTTCGGAGACGACTACGACACTCATGATGGCACTGGGGTGCGCGACTATATCCATGTGGTGGATCTGGCAAAGGGCCACCTGAAGGCACTTGCGAAACTCAACACCCAGCCAGGCTTAGTCACCTATAACCTGGGCACAGGCCAAGGCTATAGCGTGCTGGATATGGTCAAGGCGTTCGAGAAGGCCTGTGGCCATACCATCGCCTACCAGATCGCGCCGCGTCGTCCTGGCGATATCGCCGCCTGCTACGCCGATCCTCACAAGGCGCAGACAGAGCTGAACTGGCAAGCCACCCACACCATAGAAGATATGGCCAACAGCAGCTGGCACTGGCAGTCCTCTAACCCGAGCGGCTACAAGGCCTAAAGCAGACGGGGGCTCAGGCCCCCCATTTGATAGCAAGTGAATCTATGAGTAATCGCATCAACCAAAGCCGCCGCAACCTCTTCAGCCGCCGCAAGAGCCAGGTGATCCGCCCGCCCTGGAGCCGCACAGATGTCGAATTTACCGACATCTGCACCCGCTGCGATAAGTGTATCGAGGCCTGTGAGACCAAGATCCTCTCCCGTGGCGATGGTGGCTTTCCCGAGGTCAGCTTCAGTCAGGATGAATGCACCTTCTGCGGCGCCTGTGCCAAGGTGTGTCCCGAGCCGCTGTTTACCGACATCGAAGAAACTCCATGGCAGATCAAGGCCTGTATCGACCAGAGCTGTCTGGCCAACAGCGGTATCTGGTGTCAGACCTGTAAAGATGCCTGCGATCCCAGAGCCATCAGCTTTACCGCCAGCATAGGTCAGGCACCCAAGCCTGTGATCGATACCGGGCTGTGTAACGGCTGCGGCGCCTGCGTAGCGCCCTGCCCTAATCAATCGATAAAACTCAGCTAATGTAGTGAAAAGCATTGCCAAAAAACTGACAGGCAGCGCCAAATATTAGTGGTTTTGTTACACAAAGTTTAAGGGTAATATTGGGCAAAACGGGCAAAAAGTTAATCATTATGTTTGGAAAGAAAAATAACAAAGCAGGTCTCACTTTTATTGCGCAAGGGACTAAATTATCAGGGGAAACTCATTTTGCCGGCGAAGCCCTCATCGGCGGCGAACTGCACGGTAAAATCAGCGCGACCGGTAAGCTGACGATCGAAGTCGATGGCTATATCGAAGGCGAGTTGCAGTGTAAGGAGATTAAGGTCTCTGGTGCGTTTAAGGGCAAGATGAAGTGTGAAAAACTAAACATCACCAGCACAGGTAGCGTCGAGGGTGAGATCGCCTGTAACTCGATGGAGATCTTCGAAGGGGGTCAGTTTATCGGGATGCGCGTACGCGAAGAGGTCGCCCTGCTCGCCAGCGAACCAGACGTCCAAGCGATTAACCCTGAAACCAAATCTGATACCGAACCTGAGGCAGAGTCTCAGTTAGACAATTACTTTAAAGAACTCACTAAATCTGCCTAATCTAGGTAACCTGAGTAAGCTTGGCTAGAGCCCTATCGGGCTAATTTAAGTGGACAGCTTTAACAAATAAGGCCACATGATTGTGTGGCCTTTTTCATACCCATCTCTTGCCCCCATCTCTTGCCCCCATTTCTTGTACTCATAATAATGAGTCTATGGTCAGCAGTAACTGTTAATAGGCTAGTACGACCTGCTATTGACTAAGGTTACTTCTATATTCCCTAAGCAGCGCGAGAAACTCCCTCGGCGCTCTGTCTAAACAATCTTCCGGCAAGTAAACATGGTAACCCAGCTGAGTATTGAGCTGAGCGCAGCGCCGGGCAAACATCGCCTGCACGCCACTGAAATCTGTGCCTTCTAGTGTGATGGGAGTGAACTCTGAGTTGAGATAATGCTCGAGGTCCGCAAGCTCACCGTCCAGATTCAGGGAGGAGATCAGCAGCGGGCGCTGCTCGCTCAAGAGCCCTGTCGCCAGCCTGGGAGGTATATCGTCGATCAGCGGCAACAGGGATTTCAGCCTGACCCCGATATAGGGCAGATCATGGCTATCAAACGTCTGAATGCTGCGAGGGATATCGACCCGTTGAATATTGTCCCACTCCAGATAGATACTGCCCCTGTGATGGTGATACACCAGCCCCCTGGGCCTTAGCTCTATGCTCACCTCGGGCTGCATCCACTTGGCTATCCCCAGCACGGTAAAGATCATGCCGAAGATGAAACAGACCATGCCTGGCCCCATCAGCGCCCTGGAGGCGATAAACATGCACAGGGCACTGATTAAGGCAATGCCGCCAACCAGGGTAAAGGTGCGCGCGTTACGCTTGGTCACCGCGCGAATGACAACTGCTTCTTGTTCCATAATCTCCAAACGCTAATCTGCCAAAGCAAATTTAATCTTAAGCCAAGTCTGCCCCAGATATTCATGGATCGAACGCTGGGAGGCCAACAGGTTGCGGGCATCCAGCTGCCACCAGTAGCCGCCCCGGCCGATAAAGTCTGCCGGCGCCCCCTGAGGGTGCATGCCAGCCTGATGAAAGATCATCATGGCCCGTGGCAGATGGGTGGCAGAGGTCACCAGCCTGAAGGGGCTATCACCTATCTCCCACTTGAGAAATTGTGCCTCCTCCAGGGTATCTTTGGCCAGGGGAAACTGAATGATCCGCTCAGGGTTCACACCGAGCTCCATGGCGGCATTGGCCATCACCTGCGCCTGGGGCACAGCGTCACTGCCACCCCAACCGCTGACCACCAGTTGGCAATCCTGCCCTAGGCTAAGTTGTCTCACCCCTTCGGTAAGACGGGCCAGTGCGGTGGCAGAGAGCTGCAGCGTGGCGCGATCGGCGATAGTAGAATCGTGGCCACTGCCCAGCACCATTACCACACAGGCGTTTTCTATCGGGTCGTTGTTGACAGAGTATTGCCCCTCGAGCGGTGCGGTCAGCTGATGACTGCCCCATTGACTGCTCGCCAGCAATAAGATGGTAAAAGAGAGTGTGATCAGCGCCTTAACGAACTTGCGTCGCCGAAGGACCAGAATCGCGATAAACAGACACAATACCGATAATGGGATCGGCATTAAGAGTTGTGAAATTAGTTTTTTTACCCAGAACATGGCTATCCTTGCCCCTACGTTTTGCCCCCAATGAAAAGTGGGGGCAAGTGTAACCTAGGGATGTAAGGAAGTCATTACCAGAGCCAGGCGGCGCCGCGAACCCCAGATGAGCCGCCATACATGTTCTGCACCACAGGAGTACGACACTCACCGCCAAGCACGTACTTAGACAGTGCCTCGGGCAATCTTGGATAGATGGCCTCTATGTTGGATACGCCGCCACCCAGCACGATAATGTCGGGATCCAGCATGTTGATCATATGGGCCAGCGAGCGGGCCAGACGGTCGATATAGCGCTCAAACGCCGCGGTCGCCAGCGCTTCACCCTGCTCCATTCGACGGGCGATCTCGATACCGCTGGGCGCATCGCCACCGGCCGCCTTATAGTCGCGCACGAAGCCGGTGCCAGAGATAAAGGTTTCGATGCAGTCTTTGTTGCCGCAAAAACACTCGGTAGAGTTGAACTCGTCAGGGGTCATCCAGGGCAGCGGGTTATGGCCCCACTCGCCGCCGATGCCGTTGCCACCGCCGTGGACCTTGCCATTGATAGCGATACCACCGCCGCAGCCCGTGCCTATGATCACCCCAAACACCAGCCCCTTACCGGCCGCAGCGCCATCTACCGCCTCGGACACGGCGAAACAGTTGGCATCGTTGGCCACCCGCACCTCACGATCCAAACGCGCACCTAAGTCCAAGTCTAACGGATGGCCATTGATCCAGGTCGAGTTGGCGTTCTTCACCAGACCAGAGAAAGGAGAGATCACCCCGGGAATACCGACACCCACTGTGCCTTTTTGGCCCAGAGTGGACTCTGCTTCATTGACGAGTGCCTCGATGGCATCCAGGGTGGCTTTGTATTCACGCGGCGTGGGGATCCGTTTTCTAAACAGTTCCTTACCGGCCTCACTCAGGGCCACCAGCTCAATCTTAGTGCCCCCTAGGTCTACACCCATTCTCATCATACTCTGCTCCAATCTTATTTTCTTTTTCTTACTTATCGCGCCAATGCTTTGCGGTGGCGATAAAGTAGGGATTCAAAATATCTTCTTTCTGGTTGTAATCCAGCGGCTTGCCGTTGTCGGCATTTACCACAAGACCGCCAACGCTCTCCAACACAGCCTGCGCCGCCGCCGTGTCCCACTCACTGGTCAGGCCCAGGCGGGGATAGATATCCGCCTTGCCTTCGGCCAGCAGACAAAACTTCAGCGAGCTGCCGATACTGGTCATCTCATGCTCGCCTATCTCCTCGAGATAGGCCGCAAGCCCAGGACTCACATGAGAGCGGCTGCCGACAATCCTTGGCACATTCGGCGCCACAACCGCCAGCTGGTTCAAATCTGTCACCCCATCGGCGCTGGCCAACCAGGCGCCATAATGCTTGGCGCCGTAATAACATTTATCCAGCACGGGCGCATAGACGACCCCAGCCTGGGCGTGGCCCTTGTCGATAAACGCGATGTTAACGGTGAACTCACCGTTACGCTTAATAAACTCTTTGGTGCCATCCAGTGGATCGATAAGCCAATACTGCTGCCACTGCTTACGCGTCTCCCAGGGAATGTCGGCGGCTTCTTCAGACATCACGGGAATGTCTGGGGTCAAGCGTGCAAGCGCCTCGACGATCACCTTGTGGCTGGCCAGATCGGCTGCGGTCACCGGACTATCATCGGCCTTGGCCTGAATATCCATCTGGTCGCTGCCATAGACCTGCATAATGGCCTCGCCCGCCTTCTTAGCGATCTCGACCAACTCATCTAACCATTCTTGCTTAAATGTATGACTCACAATATAAATTCTCTTCGTCCTAGATTGCCTTAGTATGCCATCTCCACGGCTAAGAATTTAATAACAATTTGATCATACTTTGCGTAAAAGATACTAAGCTAGGCGCGGGGCAGTGAAAAGCCTTTCGCCGCGCCTTGCATTCGTATTCAGCACCTTGTCAGGCTTGCAGCCAACCGATGAACGACCCACAAGCTGTTAACCTTTCACCTCTATCGCCAGTACAAAATCACCACCGAAATCCCACGCTTAATTCACCTAGAAATCACCCAGGCAACACAAAGCTACAAAGCCTGGTGACTAATCCGGCAATTATCAATATTTCCCTTGTTAATTAGCCAATTAATTATCATATTCGCGCAAAAATTCAGATCGAAAAGATGAGCCGATGAAACGATACCTAGCCGTTCCCCTCCTACTTTTAAGCAGCCATTCGGCGTTTGCCGCCTGGTGGATAGAACCGACCGACCTGCCGCTGCGAGCCGACATTCAATTGCTCGCCGATACAGGGATAATCAAGCAGCCAGTCACCACCTATCCGCTGATGTGGGCCGGGCTCAAGCAAGATCTCGATACTACTGAACTGTCCGAGCTTTCTACGGCTCAGGCCGCGGCCTACGACAGGGTGATGAGCGCCTATGCCAGAGACCATAGAGATGTGAATACCCGCATCGGCCTGGGCGCGGCCACCGACAGGGCGCGCTTCTTGGGCTTTGGCCATGACTATAGAGACAAGGCCGAGGCCAAGCTGGACGTCGAGGTCACCAAGGAGTGGTTTAGCGGCCGCCTCTCGGCCAGCTATCATCAAGACCCGATAGATGGCAACAGCAGCCGGCTGGACAACAGCTTCGCCGCCCTGAGCCTGGGCAATTGGATCCTCAGCGCCGGCGCCCAGCAAAAATATTGGGGACCAGGATGGGATACCGGCCTAATCCAGACCACCAATGCCCGCCCCATGCCAGGCGTGACACTGAGCCGCAACAACAGCGCGGCATTTGAATCACCTTGGCTCAACTGGATCGGCCCTTGGACCTTTACCACCAGCTTCAGCCAGATGGAGAGCGATCGCTATGTGCCCGATGCCAGACATTGGGGCGCCCGCGGCACCCTCAGACCTATCTCGAAACTAGAGGTCGGCTTCTCCTGGACCATGCAGTGGGGCGGCGAAGGCTATGGCAACAGCCTGAGTGATTGGTGGGATGGCCTGTTCAATGGCGGCCAGTCTGAGGGGGATGTCACCAACGGTCAGGAAAATATGCTCGCGGGTTATGACTTTCGCTGGTCCGACACCGCCTTCGGCGTCCCCTATGGCATCTATTTCGAACGGATCCACGAAGACTACCACCACGGCAAAAACAAGCTGATCAATGCCGCCAACTTGGGCGGGGTAGACTTTATGCTAGATGCACTTAGCACCCGGGTCTTCATCGAGTATGCCGATACCAAAGTGGCCTGTGGCATCGACCCAAACGCCTATAACTGTCTGTATGAACATGGCTTTTACCAGAGTGGCTACCGCTACTACGGCAGGAGCCTGGGCAGCACCTATGATAACGACTCCGAGACCTTAGTCCTTGGTGGCATCACTCAGCTGGGCGATGGCCACAGCATCACCAACAAGCTGCGCTGGCTCAGGCTCAACACAGACGGTATAGATACCGGCAATAACGCAGGTGGTAACCCTGTCTCTCCTGGCGAGTACGAGCGGGTCTATCAGTTCGATACCAGCTACCACAGACCTTGGTTTGAGGGCACCCTAAAACTCGGCGGCACCCTCAGCTATCGCCAGTTTGTCCATAGCGGCGGTCACGACTGGGACACCAGCCTGTATGCCCTGTGGGAAAGGCGCTTCTAGGCTAAGCTTGCCAAAGTGTGCCAAGAATCCCAGGCTAGGCGTTTAAGCTTTCGCGCTCCATCTCCTCCCAACTCTGACGCTTGCGATAGATGGTCGAGGCGCTGATATCCAGCAGCGCCGCGGCCTTGGGGACGTTACCGTCACAGCGGGCAATGGCCGCCTCTATGGTCTGCTTCTCGGCGATCCACAGAGGCACTATCTCATCATTGCCCGTGACTAACGCCTTGTCAGCCCCCTCGCTTGCTGCGAGAGTTTCCTGGGGGAGAGTTTCATGGGCAATAGCTTCCTGACCAATAGTGCTAGCTGCGCCAGACACTCTGCCCTGGCTAGCCTCTGCTGGCGCGGCGGCAGCCGAGACGATCTGCATCGGCAGCATCTCCTTGGTGACACTCGGCCCCTCGTTAAGCACCACCACCTGACGAATAACATTCTGCAGTTGACGCACATTACCGGGCCAAGGGTAGCTCAGCAGCAGCTGGCGCACCTCATCGCTCAGCTCGGTAAACACCTTGCCCTCCTCGGCCGAGTACTCGGCCAGCAACTTGTTTGCCAGTAATAGAATATCTTTGCCCCTGGCCCTCAGTGGCGGCAGCTCTATGGGGATCACATGCAGGCGATAGAAGAGATCTTCGCGAAAACGCCCCGCCTTCACCTCCTCCCAGGGATCGCGGTTGGTGGCGCTGACGAAACGCACATCCACCTGCTCCTCCTTGGCGCTGCCGACCCGGTGAAACACACCCGTCTGAATGAATCGCAACAGCTTGCTTTGCAACTCAAGGTCCATCTCACAGAGCTCGTCGAGAAACAGGGTGCCGCCATGGGCGCGGCTGGCGGCGCCTTCACGGCTGGCATGGGCGCCGGTAAAGGCCCCCTTGGTGTGACCGAAGATCTCACTCTCTATCAGATCTTTCGGTATAGAGGCGCAATTCAGCGCGATGAAGGGACCGTCACGGCGCGTGCCGGCATGGTGCACCGCTTGGGCGCACACCTCCTTGCCGGTGCCGCTCTCGCCGACGATAAACACTGAGGCCTTACTGTTGGCCACACAGTCTATGGTCTTATACACAGTCTGCATCGCCAGGGATTCGCCGATAAAGCCCATGTAATTAGACTTAGGCAGGCTGTTTTCATACTTGCTGACCAGGCTCACCAGCTGGCGCTGTTTTCTGGCGTTGCGCAGGGTAATGCTGAGCCGCTTGGCATCGAAGGGTTTCACCAAAAAGTCGAAGGCGCCGGCGCGCATGGCATCCACGGCGATGTCGATACTGCCATGGGCGGTGATCATGATCACCACAGTATCGGGGTGCTGGGCCTGCGCCTGGGTCAAGATATCCATTCCCGACATGTCGGGTAGCTTGATATCCAGCACCAAGATGTCCGGCTGCCACTGCGCCAGCTCCCTCAGGGCATCCTCGCCATAGTTAACCTGAGTCACCAGGGCGCCCTCGCCGCGCAGATACTCGGTATACAGGGCGCCAAGAGACAGGCTGTCCTCCACCAGTAAGGCGGTAAATGTCTCCTTCATTTCCATATGCACTCCTTTGAACTCAGGCATCGGCAACGCGCCGCACCGCCTCATCTTGATTATGGGTTATCTTAGCCGCTATGGCCGCCATCGTCAGCTCGGCCACAGTAAAGAGCTCAATTAGCAAAGTTTCGACCTGTGCCCGATCGCGCCGCTGCGCCGCCAGCTCCAGCGCCTTGGCGACCTCGGCCAGCGCGCCGGCGCCGAAGCTTCCCGAGCTACTCTTGAGGGTATGGGCCTGGGTCTCCAGCTGCTCGAAACTCTCTTCATCTAACTTATCTAACGCATCTAAGGACAAATCGCGCAAACAGCTAAGGCGCGACTCAGTCTCTTTGAGATAGATGCCATACATGTTATCCAGCGAGGCCTGACCTAAGGTCTGCGTCAGTTCAGATATCACCTGACTATCCAGCAGCCTGTCCTGGTCCGCTAGCGAAATAACCGCCTGAGTCTCGAGACGCCGGTCACTGCTGTCTTTATGCCTCTCACCATATCTCTCATTTTCTGGCTCTCGATGGTTATCCAGCTCAGTCGAATCTTCAGGCACCTGAAGGTCCGCCTTAGCGAGCCAATAGGCAACCTTTTGGAGCAGCTCGGCCCGGTTCACCGGCTTGGCGATGAAGTCTTGCATGCCGGCGTCGAAGCAGTCCTCGATATCCTCTTTCTGCACATTGGCGGTCATCGCCAATATGATAGTGTGCGGATGGCTCGCCAGTATGCGCCGGGTGGCCTCAAGCCCATCCATCTCCGGCATGCGCATATCCATGAGCACCAGCCCATAGTCATGCTTGGCAATGCACTCCACCGCCTCGAGCCCATTGTTGGCAAACTCCACCCGGTAACCCGCCTTGGTCAGCATGGCGCCGCCGATAAGCTGATTCGACTTGCTGTCTTCGGCCATCAAGATAGGCAGTTGGTTCTGACTCGAGGCGGTGAGCTGCTCACTCTGATGAGTCGCATCTTGTACTGGCGCCGCGCCATCTTGCAATAGTTGCAGCATCTGCTGGCGCAAAAGCGGTTTAGTCACATGGCCGCTTATGCCGAGCTCGGTGAGATTCGGTCTTAATTCACTCAGCAGGCTGTCGATAGATGCCACCAGGCTATCCATCAGGGCTAGCAGGCGACCCTGCTCGGTCAGGTATCCTTGAGATAGCCGCTGACAATCAGCTTGGCTCAAACTATGTAGGCAGGACTCATCGAGCAGGATCAGATTAAACCGCCCCTTGACCAGATGGGGCTGAAACAGCTGCTCAGGCGAATCCACACAGACGCAACTTACCCCGTATTGGCTGTACTGCTTGCTCAGCACTCTGTGGAAATGGCTATCTGGATGCAACAGCAAGATTCTGGCATGGGCGGGCAGATGGCGGGGCATTGCGGCTCCTTGACTGGTCAGTTTCACTCTGACATCGAACTTGAAGCAGCTACCCTGCTCCGGCAGGCTCTCCAGGGTGAGCTCGCCCCCCATGAGACGCACCAGTTGGGCGGATATCGCCAGCCCCAGACCTGTGCCGCCATATTGAGTATTGCGCTGGTCATGTACCTGACTAAACTCCTTAAACAGCTTGCGCTGCGCCGACTGGCTGATCCCAATTCCCTGATCGGCCACACTAAAGCAGAGCGAGGCGTCGCTCTGGGCAGCATCGGGCACCCAGGCCTCCAGGGTGATGTAACCGCGATGGGAAAACTTGATGGCGTTATCCACCAGGTTTTGCAGCACCTGCCTGAGATGCTGCAGATCCCCTTCCACCTCATCAGGCACATTGCGATTGATAAAACAGGCGAAGGCTATCCCCTTCTCCCGCGCCTTGGGCTGCAAGATATTGATCACCTGCTCCAGCAGCTTCTGCACCGAGAAGGTCTCCAGCTCGACGCCTATCTCCCCCGCCTCAATCTTAGAAAAGTCCAAGATATCGTTGATGGTAGAGAGCAGCGCCGTGCCCGCCTCCTTAGCGGTCTGGGCATAGAGGCGCTGCTCCTCATCCAAGCTCGAGCCTAAGATAAGATCGACACTGCCCAGCACGGCGTTGAGTGGCGAGCGGATCTCATGGCTCATGGTCGCCAGGAAGCGCGACTTGGCCTGACTGCCCGCCTCGGCCTGCTCCTTAGCGCTCTGAAGCTCGCGCTCATAGGCCAGACGCCTTGAGATATCGTGCAAGAAGGCGGTGAGCAAGATCTCATCGCCCATCTGCACAGGTACTAGCTTGAGCTCTACCGGCAGCGCCTCGCCATCTTGCTTGCGGGCATGCAGGGTAATGTTAGATTTAATGCCAGGCCCAGCCCCCGTCTGGCGGAAGGTTTGCAGGCAGTTGCTAAAGCGCTCATGCTGGCTGTCGACAAACAAGAGGTCGGCCATTTGAGCGCCGATAGCCTGCTTACGGCTGTAACCAAACAGGCTACTGGCGGCATCGTTAAAGGCCTGGATATTGCCGGCGATATCTATGGTGATCAGCGCATCCGGGCTGGCCTCCAGGGTTGCCAGCAAGATAGCCTCGCTGCGGCGGATTCGCGCCTCTTTACGCTTGATCTCAGTGAGATCTTTCACCAAGCCCAGTAACATGGTCTGGTTGTTGATGATCATCTTGGAGATCGCCATGTCCACGGGAAAGCGCTCGCCGTTGGCCCTAAGCGCCAGCAGCTCACGCTGCTTATGGCTCAACCGACTACGGTTAGAGGCGATAAACTGCATCAACTGTTGGTGGTATTGCTCGCGATAATTAAGCGGCACTAGGTTGGCGATCGGCTGACCTATCAGCGCCTGCGTCTCATAGCCAAACAGTGAGACGATGGCCGGATTCACCTCGACTATCTCCCCCTCGACGTTGAAGATGATGAAGCCATCGACCGCCGATTCTAAGATGGTCGACAGCTGGGTATTGGCCTGCTCCAGCGCCTGGCGATTGCTCTCTACCTTGTCTAGCATGCGGTTGAAGGCCTTCGCCGTCTGCCCCAGCTCATCGTCACTGTTCACCAGCACCTGCACCCCCGTCTCGCCGCCCAGGATCCGCTCCGAGGCCAGCTTTAACGAGTCCAGATTACGGGTCAGATAGATCCCAAGAAGCCATGAAAACAGCGCCACCAAGAGCATCTCCAGCCCGGCGATGGAGAGAAACTGCCGGGTCGCGCTGGAGACCAGCAGTTCATAATCTGTGGTATCCAGGCCAACTTCCACCCGACCGAAAGCGAATCCCGCCACCTCGATAGGCTGACTTATTGGCAACAGATGTGGATAGTCGGCTTCGCTGACCCCGGCGGCGCGCTCGTCGATAAGCAGATTCTGTTGATCATAGACGCGCACATAACGCACATGATCTTTACTCAGCAGCTCTTGGCTCAGCTCCTCCAGGGTCGACAGATCTGTGCTGATCACCGCATCCTTGGTCGCCGCGGCAAACAGGCTGATGATGGAGCTGGCGCGGCGCTGGATCTCCGCCTCATTCGAGCTCTTGAGATAATCGATACTGGTGTAGACGAGCACCAGCAACAACACGCCCTCAATAAGCGCGATCCCCAGTACCGTCTTGAGGCGAAATGAGATCATGGCGCGCCTCCCTCAGTTGATTTCAGCGGCTGGGACAGCTCACCCAGTTGCAGCGCCCGCACATCGTCCCAGTCGCTGTCACTGGCCTCGACGAGCGGTCGAAAACCTATGGCGTCCAGTGCCGCCTGCCCCGCCTGGGTGCCCGGCAGGGAGACGAGCACCGCTAATAGGCGCTGTCTCAAGGCTTCGTCGAGTCGCACATGGGTGGCAATCGCATGGGGCGTATAGCCTGGGGTGCGCCACAGCACCCTGAGCTGCTCGCGGGTCTTGGGCGTCATGTTAGCGAAGGTGCGCTGCACCCCTCCACCGGCATCGGCCAGGCCTCTGGCCACCGCCAGATAGACAGAGTCATGGGAGCCTATGTAGCGGATCTCGTTGCTCAGCCCGAGACGACTCAGATTAGCTCTGGGCAGCACGCTGGCCGCGAAAGCCGCCGGCGCGGGAAAGGCCAGGGTCTTACCATCGAGCTGGGTGATTTCGGTGTAGGGCGCATCTTTTCTCACTACTATGATCCCCTGCAGCTGCTTGTCACGCTCGCGCGCCAACGCCTTATAGTGATCCGCGCTGCTAAACACCGCATAGTGATAGGGGTTCATGTAGGCGATGTCATACTCCCCGGCGGCGAGTCTGGCTTCGAAGGTGGGAATATCCGGCGCGGTTGCAAATTGCACTCTGATATTTGCATTTTGCGACAGCAGCGCCAGCAGTGGCGACCAGCTTTGGGCCAACTTGGCCGAGGCTTGCTGGGGCACGACGCCGAAGATAAGGGTCGGCTTGACCTCCAAATCCTTTGCCAGCGCGGGACTCAGCAGGATAAGGGTTAAACATAGGCTTATGAAACGAGGCAGAATGTTCATCTTATTTCCTTTACACCAATCACTGTCGAGGAGAGGGATAACCTCTGCTCAGCAATCGCTATGCCAAAGCTTTTTGCCTCTGTCCCTTTGAGCCCTTGCCCTCTTCAGTAAGTGACCTCTACCCAAGTGCGCCGCGCCTCCCTGCTGTCCGATGAAGATCAACACCTTAGGTCTCACTATGAATGCAAGCCTCGCATTTTGCAATTTAGCCAATGGTGTAAACCCCGTCATGATTTAGTTGCCAACCTCAGGCAAAGAGTCGCTATTACATTGAATAGATTGAAAAATAAGTAGATGAATAGATGAAACCAAGGCGCGGTGGCACAGAAGTTGTTAGTCATGCACTAAGCACTATCTCCACTTCACTATGTTTACTGCCCAAGGGCTAGGAGTTGCCACCATGAAACAGCCAAGCCAGCCCGCCGCCCTATCGGTACTGGTCGTCGAAGACAGCAGCTGTGAGCGCCTGATGATAGTGAGTCTGGTGCGCCAGCTCGGCTTTGAGGTGTCCAGCTGTGATAACGCGCAGCAGGCATTGGTAAAGCTGCAACAGACAAGCGTGGATATCATGATCAGTGACTGGCGCATGCCGGGCATGAGCGGCATTACCCTGTGCCAAAGAGTCAAAGGGCTAAGTCAACCGCCGTTTATCATACTGCTCACGGGCAAGAACCGGACCGAGCATATGATCCAGGGGATTGAAGCCGGCGCCGATGACTTTATCGCCAAACCCTTTCAGGCCTCGGTACTCAAGGTGCGCCTGCTGGCGGCCAAGCGTCTGGTGAGTCTGCAGCGCAGCCTGGCGGTGCAGAATCATAAGCTACACAGATCGATGCAGACCCAGGAGAGATACCTTGGGCAACTCAAGGAAGATCTCACCAGCGCGGCGCAGCTGCAACGGGCGCTCTTGCCGCCGCAGGATCAACACCTCAACCTTTGGCAGATAAGCTCTCACTTTCAACCCGCCACCAGCCTGGCCGGCGATATCTTTCAATGTTTCGCCATAGATGAAAGCCATCTGGGGTTCTATCTCTTGGATGTGGCTGGCCATGGCATCGCCGCCTCCATGCAGGGTTTCACCCTGGCGCAGCAGCTGTCTCGCCAGCGCGCCGACTGGGAGGCCCTGGACAGCGCCAGGCTCGTCACCCGGCTCAACCAGTTATTTGATGATCCCCAGCAGTGCGGGCGTTTCGCCACACTTATCTTAGGCATAGTCAACTGCCAGAGTGGCGAGCTAGATCTGACCAATGCAGGCCATCCCGCGCCGCTACTGCTGGACAATCGAGGCAGCGACACGCTCGACGCCGAGCCTCAGCTCCCTATAGGCATAGACAGAAACTTCCAGTATCGCAGCAGCCGCTATTACCTGAGACCGGATCAGCGACTGCTGCTCTACTCCGACGGTCTCTTTGAGAGTCGTCACCCCAAGTTTGGCGAGTTTGGTCAGGCCAGGCTAAAGCGGCTCTGTCATCGGGCGAGCGGCCTGAGCGCCGAGTCGTTGATCAGGCATCTCACCCATAAGGCCAAGCTGTGGCAGCAATCGAGTCCCCAGGACGATACCTCACTGCTGCTACTCACCTTTCATCGCCGCGCCGCGGCGCCAGCAGCGTTATACACCCAAGGGAGGAAAAGCGCATGAACAGCCTAACATTCACCCTGACCGACAAGGCCTGGCAGCAAGATCTGCTCTGCCTGGAACTGGAACAATTCATGTTGCAAAACAGCGTCCTCAAGCAGGAACGCTTCAAGGTGGTCACCTGCATCCTGGAGGCGCTTGGCAACAGCATCAAACACGCCAGCAGCGAGCTGAGTGACATCACGTTGATCCTGCACTGCGACCACGACAAGATCACCGTAGATCTGCTGGACAGGCGCCGGCCCCATCAGACGAGCGGCGAGCCAAACTGCCCCCAGCCCATGGCAGGCTCCGGCCGCGGCCTGTGGATAATGAACAGCTGGATGGATCAGGTGAGGTTTCAACCTTCGGTGCAGGGCAGTCACCTGCGTCTCAGCCTGCTGCGCCGCTGACTTTAGATCATGGTTTAGGCGCGCGAATAAACGCGCGCCTAAACTAGGTCAACTCCCTCTTTCTTTAAACCCGCTCGGCTTACCCCTAACCTCACCCTTCACCTCCCGCTAGTCTCTAGCCCACTCCTCTGCAGCATTCCTAAGCGATACTTTGCCTTTAGCTCACCCCAATCTCGGCACAATCTCACTCCAATCTCACTCCAATATCGCCCAAGCTCGCCAATGCAAAAGCACGCAGGAGCGATGCAAATTGCAATGCACAATTCCAAAGCCTACGCTGACCGTCGGTATAACAAGAGCCAAAATAAGGCTAACATAATGTAATTAAAGACTTTTAAAACTTGGCCTAGCTTGTGCAATGTCTTAGTCGTCCACCACCGAAACGGTGAGTGACCCTATCCACTAAGATGGCATCGCCAAGGAGTCGACTATGAAATTTATCCCCTTAGCCCATCACAACGCCGCCATGGTGGTGTTGCCGAGTCAGGTGATCATGTCCCAAACCGCCACCCTGCGCATGGCCATCATCCGCCAGCTGGAGAGTGGCAGCCACAGGCTGGTCATGGATCTGAGTCAGGTGGAGTATATCGACTCCAGCGGCCTCTCTATCCTGATCTCTGTGCTGAAGAAGGCCAAGCAGCTGGGCGGTGATGTGGTGCTGCTCTCCCCAACGCCAGGGGTACGCGCCCTGATCGAGCTGACCCGGCTGCACCAGATCTTTACCCTGTTCGAAAACCGCGAGGCGGCCTGCGAATATATCTGCTCACCTGCCGCGGCCAAGGCCTCTTAGGGAGACACGCCATGTTGTCATTTCAGTTCGGCGCCTATCGGCCAAAAAAGCAAGCGAGTAAGCAAGCGAGTGAGCAGCAAAGCGGCTTTTCATTAAGAGGCCATGCCTATTCGCTTTTTTTCTTGCTAACGCTCGCCTCGCTCGGCGGCTGCGTCACCCCGGCCCAGCCCAAACAGCAGGCCTTGTGTCAGCGCCAGCTTGATAGCAAGCCCCAGGACTGCCACTACTATGATGACATGGTGCCCTACAGCCGTCGCTATAGTGAGCAGGCAGAGCAAAGCAGCCCAAATCAAGACACCCGCGGAGATCTGGTAGCCGCAGGCGGCGAGCCCCAATTCTATTCCTTAGATAGTCTAAGCGCTCCCAAGCTGTCGGCCGGAGATCGTCTCAAGATCCAGATCCTCAACGGCGAGGAGTTTAGCGGCGATGTGGAGGTCAATGCCGACGGCTACATCTATCTGCCCTACCTCAACGCCATACGGGCGGAAGGCGTCGCCATCCCTGAGCTGAAACAGGCGCTCAGCGACGAGCTGATAAAGGAGCAACTCATGCTGGCCGGCACGGTGCGGATCAGCATAATGCCACTGCAGTGGGGGGCGATTAATATTCGCGTCTCAGGCGCCGTCTATGAACCTGGGCAACACAAGATCAATCGCCACAGCGAGGTGGATATCGCCGAGCAGCACGCCAACTTTCATGGCGATAACGCCCAAGGTCGCAGCCTGACCAAGGCGCTGCGCTCCTCTGGCGGCGTGCGCCCCGACGCCGACATACGCCAGGTGGTGCTCACCCGTCAGGGCAAACAGTATCGGCTGGATCTTAGCGGCATCCTCAGCGGCAAGGAGGTCGACAACCTCATCTTGATGTCCGGGGACCATATTTATGTGCCTGAGACCCACTATTTCGACGACAGCCTGGCGCGCCCGTCGCAGATCACCATTCCGGGGATCCGGGTGTTTATCTCTAACCTGACCCAACCGGCCAGCAGCAACTCTCAGTCGGCGGTGGATACCGAGGCGACCCGCTTTCCCTATGGCACCCGGCTGCTGAGCGGTGCCATCGCCGCCAACTGCATGGGCGGCGCCCAGAGCACCAATGCCTCACGCCACGTGATACTGATCACCAAGAATCCCATGAGCGAGCAGATAGATGTGGTGGAGCGCTCTCTGAGCAGCCTCATCAGCCACTCCTATCAACCCGAGATCAATCCCGTGTTGCTGCCGGGTGACGGCCTGGCCTGCTACGACTCCCGCGTCACCAATCTTCGCGAGGTCGCCCGCACCCTGACGGATCTCTTGGTACCCGTCAGCCTGTTAGGCCTGCTTTAACCGGTAAAGGATGACCATGATGACCAAGCCAGCCGCCCCTTCCAGCCTTGCCAAACTTAAGCACTTCCTGGTGACGGGCAGCAAGATGCCCCTCAACCGACGTCGCTGGGTCTACATCAAGACGGCCCTGGGCGCACTGGCGCTGATCTGGGGTCTGGTGGGGCTGTTTCTGCTGTTGGCGCCGCCGCGTTACGTGAGCAAGTGGACCCTGATCCTCCCCGGCGCCGGCGCCGGGGCTCAGGTGAGCCTGGACAGCATAGGCCACGCCAGCAGCTCATCCAGCTCCCCCTATCTCAGCAGCGCCATAGATCCCAGGGAAAACTACAAGGCGCTGGCCAGCAGCGAGGTGCTGCTCGCCGCCGCAGCCAGCAGCCTGAGCCTAGCTCCCGGCGAGCTGGGCAAACCTAAGCTTAAGCTGCCCAATCAGACCGGGTTGATGGAGTTTAGTCTGGTCAGCCGCGACGCCAATAGCGCCCAGCAGAAGGCCTGGGCCCACTACCATGCGCTGCAGCGCCTGCTCGAGACCCTGCGGGAAGATGAGATCAGCCAGCGAGAGAACGGCATCAAGCTGGGGATCGAGGGCTTTGCCCAAAAGGTGAGCCTGAGCCAGCAGAAGATCCTCGCCTTTCAGTCAGAGATAGGCCTGGTGTCGCTGGATCAATTTAAGGAGCTGGCGCTGACCATAGAGCGGCTGCGCCACAAGCGAGTGACCATGGTCGCCAAGCAGCAGGGGATGCTCGCCAGTCGCGGTCAATTACAGGCCCATCTGGCGCTCTCGCCGGAGCAGGCGGCTGACTTGCTCAAGCTCAAGAATGACCAGCTGTTTCAGCAGTTACTTGTGCTCTACACCGACGCCACTACTATGCTGGCCAAATTCGGCGGTCAATACGGCAACAAGCACCCTCAGGTGGTCACCCAGCGCCACCAGCAACAGACACTGTTTGCCTCGCTACAGCGTCGCTGCCAGCACCTGCTTGGCTACCGCGACGATGAGCTGATGCTCAAGCTGTCCGCCGACGATCTCGACAGCCGGGCGCAGCTGATGCAGCAGCTACTCAACCTCTCCACCGAGGTGCAGGGGCTGACCCAGGAGATCGCCACCTTAGATGAGCAGATCGCCAACTGGAACGATCGCCTGGCCCACAGCAACGACGATGCGGCTAAGCTCGAGGATCTCCACCGGGAACATCAGCTCGCCACGGCGGTGTTTACCTCTGCGCTGGCCAAGATGGATGTGGGTAAGGCCGACATCTACTCGGCTTATCCCTTGGTGCAGCTGCTGGCGGCCCCCAGCCTACCCCTCAAACAAGATCCCATGCACAAACTCCTGGCGCTGATCGGCGGCGCCCTCAGCTCTCTCATGGCAATCGGAGGCCTGGCGGCATTATGGATACGCAAACCTATCATGCAGCGAATAGTGACGAAAAGTTAGTCTACAAGGCGATCACCTGGACCTATGGCTTCTGGCTGCTGGGCGCCATGTATCTGGTCGCTCCCGTGATCGGCTGGGTCTTGCTGCTGCGCATGCTCAAACGTTACACCTTCGATGGCGCCCACTATCGCATCTCCATGGCGCAGAAGGCTTGGCTGCTGGGGATGTTCGTCATGTTGCTGGTGCTGATCATCGGCCATCTGGAGCAGGCCCTGGGGATCCCTAAGCTGATAAAATCTTCCATCGGCTGGGCCAAGGGCTGGGCGCTGATCGCCATCTTCCCCCTGTTGGGAGCACTCGATATTCGCCCCAGTATTATCTATCGCGCCCTCTGTGTGGTAGGCAAACACACCCTAATGCTGCTACCGCTGTTTGTGATCGCCTGGCTGATAAAACTCCCCAGCACCCTATACGTGTCGCCCCTGAGCATAGTGGGCGGCCCAGGGCCCGAGTTCTTCAGCGTCAGCCTCTACGAGATAGACCCGGGTAGCGGCACCCCGCGCTGGCGCCTGTTCACCCCTTGGGCGCCGGCGCTCGGGCTGATGGGCAACCTGGTCAGCCTGGGGGCCTTACAGGAGTTAACCCCTAAGTTTCGCCGTTATGGCCTGGGCGGCGGCCTGATGATGCTCCTCATCTCCCAGTCGCGCCTCGCCATCATCTGTTATCTGTTTATCCTGGGCTTCTTCGCCCTCATCCGCTGGCATCGCTCCCCCTGGCTCTACCTGCTCGCCAGCCCAGTCACTCTGCTGGGCGGCATGGTGGGCACACAGGTTATCGAATCCATCGACAATACGATTCATGCGGTAAAGGCCGCCAGGGCGGGCTCCACCCGGGTGCGTCAGGAGCTTGCTAACATCGCCCTGGAGCGCTGGGCCAATGAGGCTGTGCTCTGGGGCCATGGCATAGTCGAGCGCGGCCCTCATCTGGTGGAATATATGCCCATCGGCTCCCACCACACCTGGTATGGTCTGCTGTTTGTCAAAGGTATAGTCGGCGCTATCGCCCTGGCCCTGCCCCTGGGTATCGGCATCTTAAGCCTGCTCAGACCCGCCTTTAACTGTACCCTGTGCGCCACCGCCCTGGCGTTTCTTAGCATGTTGCTCCTCTATACCTTCGGCGAGAACCTGGAGATCTTGGCCTACCTCTTCTGGCCCGGCCTCATCTTGGTAGGGCTGGCCCACAAACAGGCCGCCAAGGACGATCAAATCGGCTCCCAGACAGAGGCGGCCACGCCTGCGACGGCTAGCCAGCCGATCTAGGCACTTAATTGAAAAATTGAAAATGAAGACACAAGGCAAAATGCGAACACTACGTCAGCTGCTTTGCAAAATGCCTCCCAGGGAGTATTGCCGCGATAGCGCCTCTTAGATGAAAAGATAAATACCAGATTAAAAACAATTAGTTAGTTATTTAACGATGTGATTTAAAAATGTGGCACAGATAGTGAAATGAGCAGAAGAGATGTAAAGCTCGTAGCAAGGCAGGTCAACTCGACAACAGCCGCGGCGGAAATGGCGCAGGACGCACAAGGGGAAATCAGATGAACAACATAACCCATCTCTTTATCAGACTCTCAGAGCAGCGCCTCGCCAACGCCCTCTTCTGGCTGGGCTCGGCGCAGATCTTGGGCCGTATCGTCAGACTGGGCGCCAGCATCATCATCGCCAGGCTGCTGACCCCAGAGGTGTTTGGAGAGGTCGCCATCATACTCACCTGCTTCGAGCTGCTGGTCACCCCAACCCGGCGCATCAGCTCGGCGGCGTTGATCAAGATGGATAGCTCAGACTATATTGCCAGCCTGGGCAGCGCCAACCGCCTCAATTGGATCGCCTGCCTGAGCGCCTTAACCATCATGTGCCTGCTGAGCCTTCCCCTGAGCCTCTACTACCACAAACCCGGCCTCATCGCCCCCATGTTATTGATGGCCAGCAGCTATCTGTTGCTGCCCTTTGGCATGCTGTACGCGGCGCAGAACCTCAAACATAACCGCATGCGAATCGTCGGCCGCGCCGTGCTGTGGCAGACGCTGTTCGATGGCGCGCTCACCGCCCTTTTAGCCCTGTTCGGCCTAGGTATCTGGGCCATCATAGTTCCTAAGGTGTTGGCCGTACTCGTCTGGATCTGGGTGCACAGGCAAGACAACCCACTGCCATATCACAGAGGTATTAAAACCAGCTCACTACCAGCGGGCATGACAACACCGCAGATGGCGCGCTTCGGCGTGCAGATAGGCCTTAGCGATCTGCTGCTCTTTTTGCGCCAGAACATAGACTATCTGTTAATCGGCTACCTGCTGGGCGTCGAGGCGCTGGGCATCTATTTCTTTGCCTTCAACGCCAGCCTGGGGATCAGCATGGGGCTGATCCAGAGCTATGGCACGGCGCTCTACTCACACCTGTGCGCCGGCGAGGATAAGGCCACTCACTACCTTAAATCCCTGAAATTAATCGCCGGGATCAGCCTGCCGCTCATCACGTTACAGGCGCTGCTGGCCCCCTGGTATCTGCCCTTGGTGTATGGCCAGCAATGGATAGATGCCGGCGCCCTGCCCATCTTCCTGCTGCTCTGTCTAAGCGGTCTCACCCGTCCCCTCGGTGAGGCCGCCAGCCAGCTGTTGATCGCCCTGGGCAAGAGCCGATTCAACCTCATCAGCAACGGCGCCTTTACCGCGCTGCTGATGCTGGGCATCTTGCTCGCCAGTCCATGGGGATTGGTCGGTATCGCCACGGCGGTACTCGCCCTGCACCTCATTGTACTGCCCCTGTTTTCCCTCTATCTATACCTCAGCTTGCCCGCCTTCGCGCCGTCGAGCCCTAGCCTTCAAGGAGAGTCATTATGAGTCCTACCGTTTCCGTTGTGATGCCCGTCTACAATGTGCAGGCCTTCGTGGGTGAGGCGATCGAATCTGTGCTCGCCCAGCGTTATACCGACTTCGAGCTGATCTTGGTCAACGACTGCGCCACAGATAACAGCCTCAAGATCTGTCAGCAGGTGCAAGACAGGCGGGTGCGCATAGTGCAGCACAAGGTCAACAAGGGGCTGGCCGCCGCCCGCAACACGGGCGTGCGTCACGCCATCGGCAAGTATGTGGCCTTTCTCGATTCCGACGACAAGTGGCACCCCGACAAGCTGGCACGCCATGTGGAGCATCTGGACAGACACCCCTTGGTAGGGATTAGTTTCTCCCGCTCCGCCTTCATGGAACATGACGGCACCCCGACAAACTTCTATCAGATGCCCCAGTTGAACGGCATAGACGCGGCCCACCTCCTGTGCCGTAACCCGGTCGGCAACGGCTCGGCGCCAGTGATCCGCCGCGAGACCCTGAATGCCATCCGCTTTCAAATCCGCGACGGCGAAGGTCTGCAGAGCTGCTATTTCGACGAGAGTTTTCGCCAGTCGGAAGATATCGAGTGCTGGCTGCGAATTGTTGCCACCACCAGCTGGTTGATGGCAGGGATCCCCGAGCCGCTCACCTACTATCGTCTTAACCCTGCCGGGCTGTCGGCGGACGTCAACAAGCAGCTGGCCTCCTGGGAGAAGATGATCACCAAGGCGCGCCTGTTTGCCCCCAAGGTACTGAAACAGCACGAGCGTCATGCCCGCGGCTATCAGCTGCGCTACCTTGCGCGCCAATCGATCCGCAGCGGTAACGGCAAGATGGCGGTGCACATGGTAAACCGCGCCCTGCTCCATGCGCCGCAGATCTTGCTAAAGGAGACGGGACGCACCCTCACCACCCTGGGCGCCGCCTACCTGTTATGGCTGCTGCCTAAGCCCCTGTACCAGGTCTGCGAGCAGCTGGGGCAGGAGATCATCGGCAGGCGTCAGCGCCAGCGAATAGTCAAAGATGGGGTCAAGGGGTCGCTTATCTCCCAGTAACAGAGTTTTCACAGTAATAGTTTCACAGTAAGCGCTTTTTCATCACCGCGCCGCCCACTGCCAGCATGAGTGGGCGGCTCCTTTTCAACTGAGCAAAGCAAAACAACTTAAGTACAGTGACAAGTCTGCTAATACCTGACTAATGCCTAGCTTATACCTCGCCAATGCCTTGCAAATGCTAAACAGAAAAAATTGCAATACGCGATGCAGGGCGCAGTCCGCCCACTTCAAGATGCGAAAAGACAGCAAGCAAAAAACACTAACCAACTGTTTTACAACAGATATTAAAGTTGGCATCCCTTGTGCTACCTAGCCTGTAGGCATGATTCATTTTTTAAAGTGAATTAAGCAGAGCCCATTAATACGAGCCAATTAACAAGCGCCAGGCCAGTCAAGCAAGAGGAGCTTCACCATGGGAAATGAGATGCGCGCCGCCCAGTCGGTCACCACCAGCAGCATTGCCAACAAGGAGCATAATGTCACAGAGGCCAGCTTGGCGAGCAAGCCTACATCTATACCTAACATGGTGCGCGCCATAGACCTCACGCTGCTGATGCTAATTCTGCCCATCTGGGCGCCGCTCCTGTTGGCGGCGATAGCCTATTGCAGACTCTTTCGTGGCCAGGCGCTGGAGACCATCTACTTCTTCGATGGCCAGAGCCGGGTTCGCCCCCTCTATCGCCTCTATCAGGGGAGTTACCTCGCCGCCCTGCCGAGCATTTGGAACCTCGTCAGGGGAGATGTCAGCCTAATAGGCGATCGCCTGCAGCTGGCATTGACTCAGGCACCAAACGCACCTTCACGCCCAGGCCTCATCAATTTTGAGCAGCTGTACCTGAGAATGGGGCTGAGTTTCGAATCACCAGAAGCGGCGATAGACGGCGCCTTTGCCAGTCCTCAAGGCTATCTGCTAGCGCTACTGCGCAGCGTCACCATGACGCTGCTGGCACCAAGCCTGCCAGGCAGTCGCCACAGCCTCTCACTGTTTGGGCTTAAGATTGCCAATCTCAGCATGAATCAACTACTTGAGCGTATGCTTGCAGCCTGTGAGCGACAAGGCGCTATGGAGCGCTACTGCTTCGTCAACGCAGATTGCATGAACATTAGCCGCGATAATAAGGCCTATCATCACAACCTGACCCAAGCCGATCTAATCCTGGCCGATGGCCTGGGGCTTAGGCTAGCCAGTCGCCTCAAGGGCACGCCGCTTGGGGATAACCTCAACGGCACCGACATGTTCCCACTGTTGTGTGAGCGCCTGGCCAAGTCCGGTCACGCCATCTACCTGCTAGGTGGCCGCCCCGGCATCGCCCAGCTGACCGCCGACAAGATGCAGGCCAGATACCCGGCGCTCAATATCGCCGGTACCCATCATGGCTATTTAGATTCTGAGCAGGAGACGGCTAAGGTGATCGCGCAGATCAACGCCTCCAAGGCCAGCATACTCCTGGTGGCCATGGGTGCGCCCCAGCAGGAATTCTGGCTGGCCAAATACCAGGCCCAGCTCAATGTCGCTGTGGGCATAGGCGTCGGCGGCCTGTTCGATTTCTACTCGGAGCGCATCATACGCGCCCCGCTCTGGGTTCGTCAGATAGGCATGGAGTGGATAGCCCGCCTGCTGGCTGAGCCCGCGCGCATGTGGCGCCGTTACCTACTGGGAAACCCCAGATTTCTCTATCACGTACTCATTGAGACCATCTCAATCAAGCTGCGCCGTGCGCCGCACTCTTCACAAACTCAAGCTAGAGCTCAAGCTGGCCAGGCGCCCTTGGCTCACCAAATAAGCACGCCGAGACTTGAAGGTCGCACTCAAGGTTCGCAGCTAAAACGCAGCTTACACGCCCTGAGACTCAGCCTTAACCGCATCAGCAAGCGCCTGCTGGATATCCTGGGCGCAGGCATATTGCTTATTCTGCTCACGCCACTGCTGCTGCTCACCGCGCTGCTGATCCGCCTCGAATCACCTGGGGCCATCCTCTACAGCCAGCAGCGCGCGGGCCTCAACAACAAGCCCTTTACCATGTGGAAGTTTCGCTCAATGTACCAGGATGCTGAGGCGCGACTGGCGGCGCTCAAGGCCAGCAATGAGATGGATGGCGGCGTGCTGTTTAAGATGAAGCGCGATCCCCGCATCACACGTATCGGCAAGCTGATCCGCAAGGCCTCTATCGATGAACTGCCGCAGCTATGGAACGTGCTCAAGGGGGAGATGTCACTGGTCGGCCCGCGCCCGGCGCTACCCAGCGAGGTGAGTCAGTACAGCCTTAGCGATCGCCGCCGTCTGTCGGTGAAGCCCGGCATCACCTGCATCTGGCAGGTCAGCGGCCGCTCGGATATTCCCTTCGACAAGCAGGTGCTGCTGGATGTGGATTACATCTACCAGCAATCCCTATGGGCCGACATCCGCTTACTGCTTAAAACCATACCCGCCGTGCTGTTCGCCAGGGGCGCCTATTAATCTGTTGTGGAGAGCAACCTTATGCAAGCCATCATCTTAGCCAATCGTTCGGGTCATGAGTTAGCACCGCTGGATCAATACTACTGCCCTGCGCTGCTGCCCGTGGGCAATCGCGCGCTGATTGAGTACACCCTGGACGATCTCAGCAATGCCGGTATCACCCAAGTCAAACTGGTTCTGGGCCCTCAGGCCGGCGACATCGAAGCGCTGCTTGGCAAGGGCGAACGCTGGGGACTCGATATCGACTACTTTCTCTGTAGAGCGGATGAGCCAGCATCCGAGGTGATATACCGCCTGCAGTTAACGCCGGAGCAGCCTGCCCTGCTGCTTAGGGGCGATATACTGCGCACGCCAGTGATAAAGGCGTTCATCGACTTTGCCAAGCAGTTTCCCAAGGAGCTGGTCAGCGCCAGAATAACCGGCATGCCCACTGGGATGATCATGCTCCCTGGCGCCAGCGCCAATCTGGACCATCTCAATTGGCCGCTCACCGCCCACCCCAGCGCAACTGCCAGCAAGCCTCAGGGGGTCACTCTGGTACTCCATGGCCACCAGCACCACCTAGACAGCCTGAATGACTACCTAACCGCCAACCTCAACTTTGCCAGCAATCGCCTGGCGAGGCTCAAACCCCAACAGCGCTTTCAGGCCAACGAAAATGGCGGCGGGTGTTATCTGGCACAGAAAGTACGGTTTAACGGCGCGGCCAATGGCCAGGGCATGATAGGACAATGCAGCCAGCTCGATGACAACGTGCGCCTGGATGGCGACTTCGTGATTGGCGAGCACTGTCTCATCGATGCCGGCGCCCAGCTCAGTGACAGCCTGGTACTGCCTAACACCTATGTGGGACGCGATCTCAACCTTCATAGGGCGATCGTCTGTCAGCGCCTGCTGATCAATCTGGAGCATCAGGGCTATATCAGCATAGAAGATGCGAGCCTCATAGCCCCCAACCGCGCGGCGCAGCATCGCCAAGGCATGACTTTTAAAGCCAATGACATAAATAGCACGGACATAAACAACAGAGTAAGGCTAAGTGACAGAGTGCTCGCCCTGGCACTCCTGCTACTGACGCTACCACTACAACTGGCCATAGGCGCCTATCTCACTATTCAGTCCAAGCGGCCACTGGTTAGCAGCCAGGACCTGACCAATAACAGAGGGTTAGGTTTCAGGCTCAAGCGCTGGCAAGTCACAAACCCACTGCTGGCCAGCCTGCCGGGCCTGATTCAAGTGTTCAAGGGTAAGCTCGCCCTCTTTGGTAACAGCCCTGATTGCAGCGCCGATTGCAGTCCTGCCGACAATGGCAATTTGCATGGACTCGGCGCGACCGTCGGGCTATGGGGACCCGTGCAGCTGCTACTCCCGAACGATGCACCGCTGGAAGAGCAACAGCTGGTCGCCCTTAGCTTTAACGCCGAACCGGGCAAGCTGAAATACCTGAGGCTCATAGCGAGCTGCTTCGCCCAGCCGACACGCTTATCGCGCGCCAGCGCCTAGGATTCGCTGCCGAGTAACGATAGCAAAGCTCACCGATGCAAATACGACACTATGACTCATTCAGATAAACGTGAATATCTATAGGGATAAGGAGCGCAAGATGAAAACCATCATAACCTACGGCACCTTCGATCTGTTCCACTATGGTCATGTGCGACTGCTCGCCAGGCTCAAGCAACTTGGCGACAAGCTGATCGTCTGCGTCTCTACCGACGAGTTTAATGCCCAAAAGGGCAAGGCCGCCTTCTTCAGCTACCAGCAGCGCGCCGAAATACTGGCCGCCTGCCGCTATGTGGATCTCGTGCTGCCCGAGACCCATTGGGGCCAGAAAGTAACTGATATTGAAAAATATAATGCCGATATCTTCGCTATCGGCGATGACTGGCAGGGACATTTCGATCATCTTCAACACCTGTGTGATGTGATCTACCTGCCCCGCACCGACGAGATCTCGACGACCGAAATAAAAAACGATCTCGCCTTTTTGCGGCCCTTTCCCGATGCCTCAAACGACTAAAGCGGCTCAGACTAACGAGACTTAGGAGGCGATATGAAGCGACTATTGGTTTTCATGAGACTGTCTGGGACCAAGCTAGTGTCACTGATAAGGGCACTGGTCACCCAGGGCATCTATCAGCTGTCTGCCTACGCCCCCCGCAGCCACAAGGCGGTCTTTGGCAGCTATAAGAATCGTTTCACCGACAATAGCAAGTACCTCTACCTGCACTGGCGCCGCGAAGCCTTTATCCGCTGCATCTGGATAAGCGGCGACAAAGCGCTGATTAAACGCCTCAGAGCCCAGGGCCATGAGGCCTACCCTCGCCGCTCCCTGCAAGGCATCTATCACTGCCTGACGGCAAAGTATTACTTTTACAGCAGCTATCTGGGGGATATTAATCAACATCTGGGGAAAGGTGCGGTAAAGGTGAACCTCTGGCATGGCTCGCCAATGAAAAAGATTGAGTTCGATATCGACTCTGGCCCGCTGGCCGAGATCTACCGCTCCCCCAAGCCTGCCAGGCTCAATTACCATCAGCAGCATATTCGCCCGGATCTGATGCTCAGCCCCAGCGTTCAGATGAGTCGCTGCTTCCAAAGCGCCTTTCGGCTCAAGCCCGAGCAACTGCTCAGGGCCAGTTATCCACGTACCGATTATTTTAGCCGCTACCCAAGCGCGGCAACGCCTCTCAGCCAGCTGATTGGTCATCCCTTTAAACAGGCGATTCTCTACGCTCCCTCCTGGCGTGACACAGGCCTTAAGGAGCAATCCAACCAGACCAGCCCCTATGACCAGGCCTTTAACTGGGCCAAGCTTTCGGCGAGCCTGCGGGCCAATGGGCAGGTGCTGCTGCTAAGGTTTCACCCCAACGAGGCCCATCAGGCTGGGCGCTATAGCCATTTTGCCAACATCATAGATATCTCCCAAAGAGAGGATGTGTACGATATTCTCGGTCAGATAGACCTTTTGATCACAGACACCTCATCGCTGTTTATCGATGCCCTCTACCATGGCTTAACTTTTCGTCTCTACGACCTGGATAGCGGCAAACAGAGCCGGCATCAGCAACAAGAACAAGCGGTAACAGCCGAGCGCAGCCTGTATGACTACGCCGCATCGCTCCCCCTGCTGGATAAGACGCGTGCCCGCCATTGGCATCTTAAGGATTTTGGCGAGCTGCTGACATTTTTAGCCGCGGGAGACTTTAGCGTGAAGGCAGAAGAGATGGAGGATTATCGCCAGCTGGCCGAAACCTACTGGCAAGCAGATGCGCCGAGCAGTTTCGGCGCCCTAGAGCAATGGATGAGGCAAACGAGCGGCCAGACACACTGGGTAGGCGCCCAAGAGGCGTAGGCTGGCTCGAGCCAGGTGCTCAGCCAGAGTTTTAGCTAGGCCAGCAGTCCCTGCCGAATTAAGTAATCAACGACCTGCTGTGCACATTCTTCTATTGTCTGCTCGGCGGTTTTTACATGCACCTCGGGGGAAACCGGCGCCTCGTAGGCAGAATCGATACCGGTAAAATGTTTAATCTCACCGGCGCGCGCCTTCTTGTAGAGTCCCTTGGGATCGCGCTGCTCACACACCTCAAGCGGCGTATCGATAAAGACCTCAATAAACTGATGGGCCGTCAGCAGATCTCTCACCAGCTGACGATCGGCGGCAAATGGCGAGATAAAGGCGGTTGATACCAGAGTACCGGCATCGACAAACAGCTTAGCTACCTCGCCGATACGTCGAATGTTCTCGACCCTGTCCTCATCGGAAAAGCCCAGGTCGCCATTGAGTCCATGACGTACATTATCGCCATCGAGCACATAGGTGTTACAGCCCTTGTCATGGAGCAGACGGTCGACCGCGTTGGCTACCGTCGACTTACCCGAGCCACTCAGGCCGGTAAACCAGAGTACGGCGCCTTTGTGGCCGTTGGCCTGCTCGCGCTCAGCGTGAGTCACGCTGGCCTGATGCCACTGAACATCGCTGGATTTCACATTAACATCGACTGTCTTGTAGGGGGACATCGGCTTTCCTTAACGGGTTAACTGCAATCACGATGGACGAAACTCATCGTCTCGCCCATCGTCTAAAACGGGAAAAACAAGGGTACTGTCAGTAGGACTATGGCCCCATAGGTCAGGCTTACGGGCACGCCTACCTTAACAAAATCCATCAGGCGATAGCGACCGGCGTTATACACCATGAGGTTGGTCTGATAACCATAGGGGCTGATGAAGCTTCCGCTGGCGGCAAAAGCCACCGTCATCACAAACGGCAGAAAATCCACCCCGAAGCCCAAGGCGATACTGTAGGCGATGGGGAACATCAGCGCCGCCGCCGCGTTATTAGTGATAAGCTCTGTCATCAGCCAGGTGGCGAGATAAACCAGCAATAACGCCAGCATCAGATGTTCTTTCTCCGCCGTCCCCTCTACCCAGCTAGCCACCAATTCGGCCACGCCGCTGTTGACCAGGGCGTGGGAGAGCAAGATCGCCGAGGCCACCACCAGCCAGATGTCTACCGGGAAGCGGCGCACCACTTCGTTGACGTTGAGGCACTGGGTGAAAATCAACACGCCCAGCAGCAGCAACATCCCTTGGAGCATCTCAACCACGCCTGTGGCGGCGAGCACCAGTGTCAGCACGAAGCCACCGATAGAGATCCAAGCCTTCTTGCCGTTGTTTCGAGTCTCGGGCTCGACGCCGCTAATGACGATAAAGTTCTTGCTGATGTTGTGGCGGGTAAGGAAGTCCTTACCGACGGCCAGCACCAAGAAGTCGCCCGCCTTGATCTGCACCTCGCCGAGCTTTCCCGAGATCTCTTCGCCGTCACGGCGAATGGCCACGGCGGCGGCGTCAAACAGAGCGCGAAACCCCGCCTTCTTCATGGTCTTGCCCACCAGCACGCTCTCCTGCTTTACCACCACTTCGGTGAGGTTGCTGTCGAGCAGGCCATTTTTTTCGGCAAACATCTCAAGGCCAGAGAACTGACTAAGCTGCATCACCTTGGCGATATCGCCGCTGAAGATCAGCCTGTCATCCTGCTGCAGCACCTCGGTGGGCGTCACTGGGCTGATCAGGCGACCATTACGCACTACTTCGACCAGGAACAGGGATTCGAGATGCCTGAGGCCATTATCTTCCACCGAACGGCCAATCAGCTCGGAGCCCGCCACCACCTTGGCATCGATAAAGTAGCCCTTGGAGCAGGTCTCCTGGTGAGCAATATCCGGCAGCCATCTTGAGGCAATACGCAGCACCAGACCACAGCCCAGCACCAGCAAGGCGCCGATGGCCGTAAAAGAGAAGAAAGAGAGCGACTGACCTGACGCATCTATCACCATACTGTTGACGATAAGGTTGGTCGAGGTCCCCACCAGGGTCAGGGTACCGCCCAGTATCGCCGCATAAGACAGGGGGAGTAACAACTTACTCGCCACATGATGCGGGTTATTGCGAATGGGCGATAACAGAGTCGCCACGACGGCGGTATTGTTAAGCAGGGCCGAACTCAGCGCCGTCATGCCGTAAAGACGCAGCCAGGTGGTACGATAACCGCTGACGATCACCTTAGCGGCGATGACCCGTAGCAGCCGGGTCTTCTCCAGCGCAAAGGAGCAGAGGATCAGCAGTACCAAGGTCACCAAACCCGGGTTAGACATACTGGAGAGCAGTTGCTCTTTGGTCACCAGATTAAACGCCACCAACACCAGCAGGGTCACGCCAAACACCAGCGCCGGCCGGTTTTGGAAACGCACCAACCCCACGATAGTCGCGAGGAAGATGGCGATGGTGAGATAAGCATTAAATGTCATATTTTGCTTTCTTAAGCCTCAGGCTAACGGTCTTAAGTCGGTGTTGGCCATCAAAACGATATTCAACACCTTACTTAGTGCTAGCCCTTGGCCTCAACTGTCCATAACTGATATCCGCGACTAATGTCTGTCACTAATATCTGCCACTAAGATATAAGTAATTAGGCCTTGGAAATATCCTTAACACCCCAGTGCGGGAAATGCTTACGCACTAAGGCGTTCATCTCCAGCTCGAAGGCCGAGATCTCACGTTGCTTGCCCTTGCCAGCGTCGATCGCCTTGCGGATCATGCCCGCCCCCACAGTCACATTGGTGAGCCTGTCGATGATGATGAAGGCGCCGGTGGCACGGTTGTCGTCATAGGCGTCAAACTGCACAGGTTCGGTAACCGAGAAGTGACAGTTGCCCATCTCGTTCAGCGCCAGTTGCTGAGCGCTGTGCTGAGTCAGATGGTTGATATCCACCTTATAGTTGATGGCATCGGCATAGCCGTATACCGCCTTGCTGCCAAGCTTAAGCGCATATTCTCTGTCGACACACAGGGGCTCTTCGGTCATCCACACCACGTCGGCCTCGAAATGAGTGGTCGAGTTCGGCTTATCGTGGGGACGCACCAACATGTCGCCGCGGCTGACGTCTATCTCATCGATGAGCGTTAAGGTCACCGC
Source organism: Shewanella sp. KCT (assembly GCF_007636505.1). Lineage (NCBI taxonomy): Bacteria > Pseudomonadati > Pseudomonadota > Gammaproteobacteria > Alteromonadales > Shewanellaceae > Shewanella > Shewanella sp. KCT. Next base: position 51,644 of record NZ_LVDJ01000015.1, on the reverse strand, counting down.
CTGCCCTGCCACAGCTTTCTCGAGCTCGCCATCGAAGGTTACGATTGACTTGATGCGGCTCTCTTTACCTGATGGTAAGGCGGCGATGGTATCACCGACACGGATCTCGCCCGATGCCACTGTGCCACAGAAGCCCCTGAAGTCGAGGTTTGGACGATTAACGTATTGCACCTGGAAGCGGAACGACTCGCTCCTGTCCTGCTCGACGGAAACCGTGTTGAGCAGCTTGATCAGGGTCGAACCTGGATACCAGGTCATGTTCTCGCTCTCGTTCACCACGTTATCGCCCTTGAGCGCCGAGATCGGCACGAAGCGCACGTCGGTAAAGGCAAGATCTTTGGCAAACTCGCGATACGCCTTCTTGATCCCCTGATAGATCCCCTGGTCGTAGCCGACCGCATCCATCTTGTTGATGGCGATGATCACATGCTTGATGCCAAGCTGTGAGCAGATGTAGCTGTGACGACGTGTCTGTACCTGCACCCCATGACGGGCATCGATCAGAATAATGGCCAGATCGGATGTCGACGCACCTGTGGCCATGTTGCGGGTGTACTGCTCGTGGCCCGGCGTGTCGGCGATGATAAACTTACGCTGCTCGGTGGCAAAGTAGCGGTAGGCCACATCGATAGTGATCCCCTGCTCGCGTTCCGACTGCAGACCGTCTACCAGCAGCGCCAAGTCGAAGGCCTGATCTGTAGTGTTGAAACGCTTAGAATCTTTCTCGATGGCGGCCATCTGATCCTCAAAAATCATCTTGCTATCGAACAGCAAGCGGCCGATCAGGGTCGACTTACCGTCATCCACGCTGCCACAGGTCAAGATACGCAACATATCTTTGTTTTCGTGAAGCTTTAGGTAACCTTCGATGTCGGTCTGCAATAATGTGTTTTCAGTCGTCATGGTATTTCTCGTATTCGTTATCTGCTGCGTACCTGGCCAATGGGCCGTCAATGCAATGTCTTAAGTTAGAAGTAGCCTTCCATCTTCTTCTTTTCCATCGAGCCGGCAGAGTCGTTATCGATCACCCGTCCCTGACGCTCTGAGGTAGTACACAGCAACATCTCCTGAATAATTTCCGGCAGCGTTGTCGCCTGAGATTCGACGGCGCCGGTAAGCGGGTAACAGCCCAAGGTTCTGAAACGCACCATCTTCTGCTCTACGGTTTCACCTGGTTCGAGCTCCATGCGCTCATCGTCAACCATGATCAAGGTGCCATCACGCTTAACAACCGGGCGTGGCTCGGCGAGATACAGCGATGGGATCTCGATATTTTCCAGATAGATATATTGCCAGATATCCAGCTCGGTCCAGTTAGACAGCGGGAACACCCGAATGCTCTCGCCTTTGTCGACCTTGCCGTTATAGATATTCCACAGCTCGGGGCGCTGATTCTTAGGATCCCAGCGGTGCTTGCTGTCACGGAACGAGTAGACGCGCTCCTTGGCGCGGGATTTTTCTTCATCTCGGCGGGCGCCACCGAAGGCGGCATCGAAACCATGCATGTCGAGTGCCTGCTTAAGGCCCTCTGTCTTCATGATATCCGTATGTTTAGCACTGCCATGGGTAAAGGGAGAGATGTTCATCTCCAGGCCACGGGGGTTCTTATGCACGATGAGATCGAAACCATACTGCTTGGCCATGCGATCGCGAAATTCGATCATCTCCTTGAACTTCCAGTTAGTGTCGACATGCAGTAAAGGAAACGGGATCTTGCCGGGATAAAATGCCTTGCGCGCCAGATGCAGCAACACAGAAGAGTCTTTACCAACGGAATAGAGCATCACGGGATTTTCAAACTCTGCGGCAACTTCACGCATGATCTGAATCGATTCAGCCTCGAGTTGTTTAAGATGGGTTTGCTGTGTAGACATATGGCTTTCCGTTTTATTCCAATGTTATCAAATTGCTATTAACCAAGATGCCAACCTACTCTACATTTCATTCAACATAAAATCTAAGCATGGTTAACCAAAAATCGGCCTAAACAGGATAATACCAGCACGGAGTCGTTTTAGAAGTTATAAATATTAATTTATTTATACCAAAAAGAAATAACAAGTAATCGAAGAGAAAATGGAATAGAAATCGAGATGTTTGGAGATTGGAAATTAAGGAATGAGGGTCGAGGGTCGAGGGTCGAGGGTCGAGGGTCGAGGGTCGAGGGTCGAGGGTCGGCAGCCTCACTTAAACATGAGTAATCGTTCAACTGCTATTTTACTCATTCGAGACTTTACCTCATGATTGAAACATCGCCCCTTAAACAATGCTCGCATACTCATCCAGCCCCTTATGGCCCTTGACGTTAAGAACTCCAGCAGGGCTTTGGGACTATGGTTAAGAATTCGCTCAATCGGGAAATCAACTTCTTGAATCAACTCAATCGCTTTGTCAAAGCCACCTAAGCTGAAGGCAACATGGGAGTCTGATCCCAAGACCAAATAGCCTCCAGCCTCTTTTACTGCACGGGCAATTGCCGTACAGTTTTTCAAGCTACCTTGCCGCGAGGTCAAAAATGAGGAGTTATTGATCTCAAGGGCAACATTATGGGTCGCGGCCGCTTCTGCCACGCGTTTGATGTCGATTGGATAGGCAGGATTGCCCGGATGACTAATGATGTCGACCTTGCCGCTCTCGATACAGTTAAACAATGCCTTGGTATGGATGGCTTCGGTCGATGGCGGAAAAACTGGCTCATGAAACCCCGCCAGCACGATGTCTAACTCATCGAGATAACTACCAAAGAAATCAATATCACCATCTTCATTCTTAATATTGGCTTCAATGCCTCTCAGCACACCTATACCATCGACAATCCGAGGCAATACACGCATGTTGACGAAGTGCCAAAAGTGCGGCGCATCAGCCATATCGGGCCCATGATCAGTAATGGCAAACAGCTTGATGCCCTTCTCTTTTGCCACAGCCAGATAATCATGAACCGTACTATAGGCATGGGTCGAAGCAATGGTATGTGCATGTACATCAACAAGAAACTTCATCGGTGATTCCATTAGTAAGATACAAGGTAAAAGAAGAAAGAAGCAGAGACTCAAGTCTAATCATTTTGACCGCTATCCTCCATAACAGAGCTCGCAATTTGAAGTCGGTTCGGCGACTCCATTCATAGCTAAAAACCTGAAACTCTTTATACCTAACGCTCTACGCTTTCTCACTTCTTGTCAATTAGCATGCTTTGTCACACGACGCTTATCAAAGACATCAAATAGCGCCCATAACTATTGTTCAGCATAGGCTTGGCAAGACGTTGAATATCCTCATTGGTTAGCCAGCCATTACGCCAGGCTATCTCTTCAAGACAAGCGACTTTTAGCCCCTGCACTGTTTCTATGGTTTGAACAAAAGATGAAGCCTGCTGCAGACTGTCGAACGTACCGGTATCGAGCCAGGCAAAGCCACGTCCCAATAATTCGACCTTTAGCTGCCCGCGCTTTAAATAGGATTGATTGATTTCAGTAATTTCAAGCTCACCACGCGTTGAGGGTTTTAATTCTTTAGAGATATCGATGACTTGGTTGTCATAAAAATAGAGCCCGGTAACCGCCCAGTTAGATTTGGGGAAAGCTGGTTTTTCATCGATTGCCAAGGCGTTGAAATCAGCGTCAAACGCCACCACTCCAAATCTTTCAGCGTGGTCGACCTGATAGGCAAAGATAGTCGCACTCACTGAGTCAACATTGCTGAGGTCAGCTACAGTCTGTTTCAACGTGAGACTGAACCCCTGCCCATAAAACACATTATCTCCCAGCACCAAACACACGCTGTCGGTACCAATAAACTCCTCGGCAATGATAAAAGCCTGCGCTATCCCTTCAGGTTTTGCCTGTACTTGATAGGAAAGCGAAATTCCAAAATCACTGCCATCGCCGAGTAAACGCTGAAACAACATCTGTTCATCAGGGGTTGTGATGATCAAAATATCGCGGATCCCCGCCAGCATAAGAACAGAGAGCGGATAATAGATCATTGGCTTGTCATACACCGGAAGCAGCTGCTTAGATACGCCACGTGTGATGGGATATAACCGCGTGCCATTACCACCGGCTAATAAAATACCTTTCACTATATCGCTCTCATTTGGTGTTAGCTTAAAGCTCTCAATAGATAATACACTACCCTGAAATAAAAAATGCCCACTCCAGCAAGCCAAAGTGGGCATTAAAATTCTCACCTAGATTATTGTGCTAGCAAGTTCTCTAACTGCTGACGAAACTCTTTACCCAGCTTTTCATTACGTAAGCCGTATTCAACAAAAGCTGTCATATAACCGAGCTTGTCGCCGCAATCATGAGACTTACCCGTCATATTGAAGGCTTCTACAGTGTCAGATTCAATCAGCATGTCGATTGCGTCTGTCAATTGGATCTCATCCCCTGCACCTGCGGGTGTTCTAGCGAGTAAATCCCAAATTTGTTCTGACAAAACATAACGACCTACAACAGCAAGATTAGACGGGGCTTCATCTATGGCTGGTTTTTCAACCATAGCCTTTATAACTGATGATTCACCAGGTGCGATATCCACTCCACCGCAATCGGCAATCCCGTATTTATTTACTTCATCTAGAGCCACTGGCGCTACCATGATTTGGCTAGCTTGAGTCGCTTTATAATGTTTAATCATTGCCGCAAGGTTTTCTGAGCTTTGATCGGCACTATACTCATCTAAGATCACATCCGGCAGAACGACTGCGAAAGGGTTGTTGCCTATGCAAGGTTTAGCACAAAGTACGGCATGACCAAGCCCCTTAGCCTCGCCCTGACGAACATGCATAATGGTCACGTCTTTAGGGCAAATTGATTGCACCTCTTCAAGCAGCTGGCGCTTTACACGCTTCTCGAGCGTCGACTCAAGCTCATAGGAGGTATCAAAGTGGTTCTCAATAGCATTTTTACTGGCATGCGTTACCAACACAATCTCTTTCACACCAGCTGCAACACATTCATTCACTATGTATTGAATAAGTGGCTTATCAACAAGCGGCAACATCTCTTTCGGGATAGCCTTGGTCGCAGGAAGCATACGGGTGCCAAGTCCCGCTACGGGAATAACAACTTTCATAAAAATTCCGATTATATAAAACGCACAAAAAAATCCTCATGAGAGGATTTTTCCCCAATAACTCAATAAGCTAAGCTTTACGAAGCCAGGTTAATATTTGCCAAATGTGTGCTAATGCCCAGTTATAGGCCACAAAAATCGCGACAAAAACAAAAAACATAATCCATTCAGGTACATGCATCCACTCTCCGGAAATACCAATTGCAGCTAGCGCTATAGAGGCAAGAGAGATCCGTATCAGCGTTTGTTTTCGACTGTAACCCGCTCTTTCAAATATATGGTGGAGGTGATCCCGGTCTGGCTTAAAAGGTGACATCCCTTTTTTAACTCGGCGATACATGATTGCAGCCATGTCCATTAACGGTATACCAATCAAATACAGCGCAGTAACGGGGGCAAATACCTGAACATCCGCTTCAACCCCCAACACGAGCAACCATACTACCGTCAACCCAATCAACATACTCCCAGCATCGCCCATAAAGATTTTTTGAACGGTTTCAAAAGGCCATCTCAAATTGAATATCAAGTAACCAATGATTGAGCTAATGAAAAGTAGTGGAAGAATAAACCAATCATTACCAGCAGCGTAAAACAGCAAAGCCAGAGAGGTAAAGGTGACAAGACTCAACATCCCGGCTAAGCCATCAATACCATCCACCATATTGAAGGCATTAATTGCACCAATAACAGCCAATATGGTGACAAAAACACCTAAATATCCAAGCTTTAACTCAAAGAAATATGTGATATGACCCAGTGATGTAAGATAAAACCCTGCACCAAAGACCAGGATCGAAGCAGTGATCACTTGCGCCACGATTCTAACGCGGACAGACAAATCATATTTGTCGTCCAGTACCCCCAAAAACAATATCAGTGCAGCAGAAATCAAGTAAAGGTTAAATACCTGATTTTGTTCAAACACAATACTGGAAACAAGCAGGACACTACAATAAATAGCCACCCCACCAATTAACGGTATGGCGCCAACATGTGTTTTCCTTTCATTTGGTAAATCTACTAAGCCGACTTTCTCCGCAATTGGGTGAAACAACTTAATCGCAGCACACGTTAAGCAAAACACCGTCACAAACGGTATAAAGTATTCCATAAACTCTCTTCCCTAAGCCAATATAGAATGACGAGGAACCATACCGGTCCCTACCGCCAACAACTACCAGTCATACAGTATAACCTCTATATGACAAGGTAAAAACGGTTCAACATAAAACACTGTAACTTTGTACCTGAAGCCAGGCATATTTTACGATGGCTTTGTGAATTTAAACCATCGATGCATGAATGCGGTAATGCGCCAGACGTAACTTATCGCGAGATAGTACAAAGCAAATACCAACAAAAATGAGACAAACATCACAGTTTCATTAATCTCACGATACTCAGACCAAACGCCTACAGCCGCCATCATGGTCGCAATCAAACAAATCACCAATAATGATACTCTTGGCGACATGCCGACACGTTGGCAGATGTGATGCAAATGCTCTCTATCGGGCTTAAACGGTGATTGACCTTTCTTGATGCGGCGCGACATGATACACACCATATCCATTAACGGAAGCCCGATAAACCACAACGCAGTAACTGGGCGAATGACCACCTCTTGCTGATCCTGACTCGCTTCAATCAACAACCAAATAACGGTAAAACCAATAAACATACTGCCGGCATCGCCCATAAACACTTTAAAACGACGACCAAAAGGAAAGCCTAAATTCAGCAGGATATAAGGCAGCATCGCCACCATGAGCAATAAACAAAAGTGTGCTAACTCTATCTGCCCTGCACCATAAAACATATAACCCAGTGCAGCAAAGGTCACCAAAGCTAATCCACCTAACAAACCATCAATGCCATCAACCATATTAAAGGCGTTAATGGCCCCGATCACGGCAAAAATGGTCACGACGTAACTGACAAAAGTTGGTAGGATCAACGCTTCATCACCAGCAATAAAGCCTAAGTAATATAGACTCTTATAACCGATCAAAATCATCGCCATCGAAATCACTGCCTGCACCAACAAACGGGCTTTAAAGCTGAGATCAAAACGATCATCAAGCACACCTAGTACAATCAGTACCGTGGAGCAAACCATGTAAAGCATCACATTACTCGTCACATCGAACACCAAACAGATGTTCAGCATGATAGCGGTAAAGATTGAAATGCCACCAATCAATGGCACTTGGCCTACATGTAACTTGCGCTCATTAGGCTTGTCGACCAGGCCAATTTTTTTAGCTAACTTACGGTATACAAACAAAAAGACAAACGAACTTAAAAATACACTGACTACGGATAAACTGGTAGACATACTAGACTCGATGGTTTACTAAACCAAAATGATAATTAAAAGCAGGACTCATCAGGCTCCGTTAACAGAGCCTGATCTGAACCAGTATAAAAAGTATACTGAACAAAACGTCCATGTCTTTAATTTCGATTAGTTAGTCGATACTAAGACAGCTTTACATCAAACTAAACAAGAGGAAACGCAAAAACATCCCAATAGGTCACTAGGCGATTATAACGTAAAAAGTCTAACAAAATAATCAAGTAACCGTGATTTGCACAAAAAATGAGACAGTCGTGAGATTGTGTCTCAAAACCGTCTCATTCGTTCGGCATCCCATTGATTAATAGCTACAAAATAGACTAAAGCGAATAGCCTTGACTATTTGACAAATTGTTAATCTGAACCAAACAGATCTCGGGTATACACTTTATCCGCCACGTCACTCAGTTCTTCGACCATTCGATTAGAAACTATCACATCACAGCTAGACTTAAACTCAATTAAATCCTTTATCACTATAGAGTGGAAAAACTCAGACTCATTAAGCACTGGCTCATATACAACTACTTCAACCCCTTTAGCCTTAATCCGTTTCATGATCCCCTGGATACTAGATGCACGGAAGTTGTCTGAGCCAGCCTTCATTATTAAACGGTAAATCCCTACAACTTTTGGATTTCGCTTCAAAATGGAATCAGCAATGAAGTCTTTACGGGTACGATTAGCATCCACAATAGCCCCAATAATGTTATTGGGAACATCCTGATAATTGGCTAATAACTGCTTGGTATCCTTTGGCAAACAATACCCGCCATAACCGAAAGAAGGGTTGTTATAGTGATTGCCAATTCTAGGATCTAGTCCAACCCCATCAATAATTTGCCGTGAATCTAGCCCATGAGCTTCAGCATAGGAGTCCAGCTCATTAAAGTATGCGACGCGCATCGCGAGATAAGTATTCGAAAAGAGTTTTACGGCTTCAGCTTCTGTAGAGTCTGTAAATAATACTTTTACATCTTCTTTTTGTGCGCCTTCAACAAGTAACTCAGCAAAGACCTTCGCACGTTCGGATTTTTCACCTACTATAATCCTAGAAGGATATAAGTTATCGTAGAGTGCTTTACCTTCACGTAAAAACTCAGGAGAAAAAATGATATTATCACACCCCAATTCCCGTTTGATACGCTCAGTGTAACCAACTGGTACAGTAGACTTTATCACCATAATAGCTTTTGGATTGATAGCAATAACATCTCTAATAACAGTTTCTACTGAAGAAGTATTAAAGTAGTTAGTGCTAACATCATAGTCAGTGGGAGTTGCTATGATGATATAATCTGCATTTTGGTAAGCCAATTTTTTATCTATGGTTGCTGTAAAGTTTAGCGATTTATTCACTAAAAAATCTTCTATTTCAATGTCAACAATCGGAGATTGATTGCTATTTAGCATCTCTACTTTTTCGGGAATGATATCAACTGCTATAACCTCATGATTCTGAGCAAGAAGCATTGCGTTTGAAAGCCCCACGTAACCAGTACCAGCAATAGCTACTTTCATTTATTTATACCTGCATATTTTCAATATTATTTAAAATGAGTCTAACTAACTCTTGAGCACGGTTTTCCGAATCAGCTTCTACATAACAACGAAGTTCTGGTGCATTACCTGAAGGACGTATATGAACGACTTCACCATTATTCAACGTCATACGCAAACCATCTGTAACATCATGTTTAACAACATTGACATCACCTAAGCCTAATTGTGACAAAAGCTGCAACGGTTCCGATAACCCTTTTTCGATAACTAACAAGCTTTGCTCGCGAGAATAGTTCTTAATGCGATCACTGGCTGTAAAGATATGAGGTAGTTGTTTCACTAAATTAGAGATAGGTTCTTTGCCGGCCATTGCAAGAACTGCCAAAACGGGTAATATTGCATCACGTGTTGGAAGCGCGGTAAGCTTTGCACTATTAACATCAATATCTGAGCCTAAGAGAAAACCACCGTTTGCTTCAAAACCAGCAACCCTACCACTAGACTTCATGAGATGTTCAAACTCGGCGATCACATAAGGCGAACCGATCTTTGTACGCTTAACATGATTAAAAGCACCAGATGCTTCAATCGATGAGTTACAACTTACAGGAACTGCTAGCGCCTCAATATTTAAATATTGTGCAGCAAGCAAACATAAAATATCACCACGTAAATAATTGCCAGTCTCGTCTGATAATAAAGGCCTATCACCATCACCATCAGTAGAAAAGATCGCATCCAGTTGATAATCACACTGCCAATTTTTCGCCATTTCAATGTCAGCTAAACTTACAGCCTCTGTATCAATAGGCACAAAGCTATCACTTCGACCTAGAGTAACAACCGTTGCACCAAGTTTCTCAAATAGGTTTACATATAAATCTCGCCCCGCACTAGAGTGCTCATATATACCAATGCGCTTACCCTTGAGTAAATTAGCACTAAAGATACTAAGATAACGCACTAGGTAATTTTCAGTGGCCCTTCGTTGTACACTAGGTAATGGCAATACCTCAAAGCTAGGTATCACTGCGCTAACTGCTAAAATAGAGATTTCATCTTCTTTAGTGATTTCTCCGTCAGGACGATAGAATTTCAAGCCATTTCTATCAAATGGAATATGACTGCCTGTGACCATAATGGCCGGTACGCCATCTTCCATCGAAGTAACGGCTAGAGCAGGAGTAGGGATGACACCATAGTAATCAACTTCTATTCCAACTGATTTTGCAGCTGCAATACATGCCGCGGCGACATTAGGGCTGCTAGGACGGTTATCTATAGCAATGGCTAAACGCTCAAAATTAAAGCTTTTCTGCATGACTTGAATAAAAGCCAAAGAAAAAGCAGCGCATACATCCGATTTAAAGTCTATAACCAAACCACGAGCACCACTAGTACCGAAATGGATACCCGACTCTTGAATTATAATTGAGCTATCTAAAGGTTTAATCAAAACTTTTAACTCCGAACTTAACAAGTAATATTTCTAATATAAATAATGGCGTTGAAACAAAATTCCTTCTCCAAAGCCTTTTGGGCTCACCTATTAAGCGAACTAACCATTCTAGGTGTAATTTTATCCAAATAGGATGGGGGCGAACCACCGTTCCCGCATAGAAGTCAAAGACAGCCCCTATACCACTAACCATCCTAACGTCAACTTTAGATTTTATACGATGAATTAACTTTTCTTGCTTAGGAGCAGTCAATCCAACAAATAATACATCGGGCGAACACTTATTAATAGATTCTATAAAACAAGTTAAATCAGCATCAGAAAACGAATCTTTATATGGGGGGGATAAAAAATTTACAATTACATTTGGGTAATCAGTTGACGCACGTTCCGCCATGATATTTAGCACTTTATCTGAAGAACCGAGAAAAAAAACACTACCTGACTTTTCATTAAGCTGACTCATAGTCTCTGAAAACAAATCAGCACCTGCAATTTTCTTTAAATCAACTTTATTGACAAGCTTAGAGGCAAGAATGATACCACTACCGTCAGGAATCAGAACATCGCTTTCAAACAAAGCGTTACGAAATTCCTGATCACCTTTAGATTCAATATATGAATGTGGATTAATGGTATTTACTACAGATATATTTACTTGAGCAATTGCTTCACGAACAACTTGATTCACAGGTTTTCTTATAATTTCAAATCCAAATAAGCGAGTAACATCTGTCATATTTAGATTCGTCCGTATCTATCTTCAAATCGCACTATGTCGTCTTCACCTAAATAACTTCCCGACTGCACTTCAATTAACTCAAGAGGAACCTTTCCTGGGTTCTCAAGAGCATGGATTACACCGACAGGAATATAGGTCGACTGATTTTCCGTCAGTAAAATATCTTTATCACCGTTGGTCACTTTGGCTGTACCTGTTACCACAATCCAATGTTCAGCACGGTGATGGTGCATCTGAATAGATAATTTTTCACCAGGCTTTACCGTAATACGCTTCACTTGGAAACGCTCGCCATTATCAATCGAGTCATATTTACCCCAAGGGCGGTATACTTCACGGTGATGTTGCCACTCACTTCGGTTTTCGGCTTTTAGTTGCTCTACGATCTTCTTAACTTGTTGCACTTCAGACTGTTTGGCAACCAAAATCGCATCTTTGGTTTCAACCACCACGACATCATCCAAACCTATGGTCGTCACCAGTTTTTCGGCCGCATGAACATAGGTGTTACGAGTATTGAGGTTAATAACATCACCTCGGCAAGCATTACCATATTCGTCTTTATCTGATACTTCCCACAGTGCCGACCAACTTCCCACATCACTCCAGCCGCAGTCCATCGGCACAACTACCGCTTGGGCAGTTTTTTCCATCACCGAGTAATCAATCGAATCATCAGGACACGCTTCAAACGCCTTTTTATCAACACGGATAAAGTCCATATCGGCTTGTGTTGTCGCCATGGCTTGCTCACATGCACTAAATATATCGGGCCGATGGGTTTTAAGCTCAGCTAAATACGTACTGGCTTTGAATAAAAACATACCACTATTCCAGTAATATTCACCTGATGAGAGATATTCCTGAGCAGTTTCTAGATTAGGTTTTTCAACAAACTGTGCCACGCTAAAACCAGCATTATCACCTTGCACGTTGCCACGCTTGATGTAGCCGTAACCTGTTTCAGAAGCAGTGGGCACAATGCCAAAGGTTACTAACTTATCCGCTTGTGCAAACGGCAAAGCTTGCTCAACCGATGAACAAAAAGCCTCTTCGTCTTTTATTACGTGATCAGCCGCCAACACAAGTAATAGCGGATCACTACCATTTTTCAAAGCTTGTATCGCTGCTAAGGCTATTGCTGGAGCGGTATTACGTCCCGCCGGCTCTAAGATAATACCACTGGTCTGGATGGCATTAGCTCGAAACTGTTCAGCGACCGAAAAACGGTGCTCTTCATTACAAATAACCAAAGTTGGCGCATGCTCAATCCCCTTTAAACGTTGCGCGGTAGTTTGCAGCATGGAATTATTACCCAATAAGGTTAAAAACTGCTTAGGAAATTGTTGACGGGAAAGCGGCCATAAACGCGAACCAGAGCCGCCGGCCATGATGACAGGTAATATCATTATTAATCCTTTTAGAGTAAGTCAGTTGTATGATTATCAAAATACCACTTAGAGTGTTTATGGACCTTATCATTGGTCATCAATTGAGGGATATCGAACCACCGATACCCTCCGTGCTGTTCATCTAAAGGTAAATTTTCCAACTCACATTCAAGCTTCAAAATAAAGGCAATGGCCACATAGTGGGTGGTTACCTCATCACCAAACACATAGTCGTCATAAAAATGATCGAAGGGTCCCAACAGGCTTGCGTGTTCCATGGTAAACGCTTGACCGAGCTCATCTTGGGTTAAACGTTTAAAGGCATCAACTATGGTTTCATTTTTTAGTATTCGCCCTCCAGGCACAAACCAATAGTCCTTAGCGGGGCGATTTAAACGTCGCCCTAACAAAGCTTTTCCCTTCGTATTGATAACAACCAAATCAATGGAGACTAACGGCGTACTGGCAATCACCGTAGTGAAGGTGTCTTGGTCTAAGAACATCACACAGCCTACTTTCTAAAATTATCTTGGTTGGCTAAAAACCAGTCATAGGTCAATGCAAGACCTTGCTCTAATTCAATATTTGCCTGCCAACCCAAAGCCTTAAGGCGAGATACGTCCATCAGTTTGCGCGGAGCACCGTCAGGTTTAGTCTCATCAAACTGAATCTCACCTCCAAAACCAACTACTTTGGCAACCGTTTCGACAAGCTCTCTAATCGTGCAATCGACACCAGTGCCTACATTAATGTGACTTAACATAGGCTCGGTGTTTGCGTCATAGATTGCTTGCGAAAGATTCATAACATAGATAGACGCGGCGGCCATATCATCCACATGTAAAAATTCTCGCATAGGTTTGCCAGAACCCCATGCAACTACCTTCGCATCACCGTTAAGTTTGGCCTCATGGAAACGACGTAATAGTGCAGGAATAACGTGAGAGTTTTCCGGGTGAAAATTGTCGTTCTCACCATATAAGTTCGTTGGCATCACCGAGCGATAGTTGCGACCATACTGACGATTGTAAGATTCGCACATTTTAATTCCGGCGATTTTTGCTATAGCATAAGGCTCATTGGTCGGCTCTAAAGTGCCTGTCAGTAGCGCCTGCTCTGTCATCGGCTGCTCAGCCAGCTTGGGGTAGATGCACGATGATCCTAAAAACAATAAATCCTGCACGCCCGCTAAATGTGCACTGTGAATAATGTTGTTTTGAATTGTCAGGTTTTCATAAATGAATTCAGCAGGGTAAGTATTATTTGCCACAATCCCACCTACCTTGGCAGCAGAAAGGTAAACTTGGTCAATTTGCTCAGCTGCAAAAAATTTACGAACAGCTTGTTGATCAAGCAAATCAAGCTCGCTGCGGTTACGAGTAACAACCGCTACATTTTCATTATTTTGCAATTGGCGAACAATGGCCGAGCCAACCATTCCATTGTGACCCGCTACGAATATCTTCTTCATTTTCAAAACCCATTCTCTATCAAAGCAAAGAGCTGGCATTTACCAGCTCTTTGGAAACTCCATCCTAACTAAAAGCTTATTCAACCGACACACTAACGTCATATCCATGACTTTTTAGGATAGCGTGTTGTTTAGCTTTACTTAAATCGTTTTGAACCATCTCAGCACACATTTCTTCAACCGTGATTTGAGGCTCCCAACCTAACTTTTCTTTAGCTTTTGAAGGGTCACCTAATAGAGTTTCAACTTCAGCTGGGCGGAAATAACGAGGATCAACTTTAACAATCACATCACCCACCTTAAGGGTTGGCGCATTGTCACCTTCAATGGCCACAACAGTCGCAATCTCATCAACGCCTTCGCCGCTGAATTCCAATGTCACACCAAGCTCTGCTGCTGACATACGCACAAACTCACGTACCGAGATTTGCTTACCTGTTGCAATAACAAAATCTTCCGCAACATCTTGTTGTAACATCATCCACTGCATGCGCACGTAATCTTTAGCATGACCCCAGTCACGTAGGGCGTCCATGTTACCTAGGTACAAACACTTCTCTAAACCTTGAGAAATATTGGCTAAAGCGCGAGTAATTTTACGAGTAACAAAAGTCTCTCCGCGACGAGGCGATTCATGATTAAACAAAATACCGTTACAAGCATACATGCCATATGACTCACGGTAATTTACAACAATCCAGTAAGCATACATTTTGGCGACAGCATAAGGCGATCGCGGGTGGAATGGTGTGGTTTCTTTTTGAGGAATTTCTTGTACTTCACCGTAAAGTTCAGAGGTCGAAGCTTGATAAAACTTAGTTTTCTTCTCCATACCTAAAAAACGAATGGCTTCTAACAGGCGCAAAGTACCCATAGCGTCGACATCAGCAGTGTATTCAGGAGCCTCAAAAGAAACCGCTACATGAGATTGAGCACCTAAATTATAAACTTCATCGGGTTGGACTTCTTTAAGGATACGAGTCAAATTTGAAGTATCAGTTAAATCGCCATAATGTAAAAAAAAGTTCGGGTTTGATTCATGACGATCTTGATATATATGATCGACACGTTCGGTATTAAAAGAAGAAGCCCGACGTTTAATCCCGTGAACCTCATACCCCTTTTCCAATAAAAACTCAGCCAGATAAGATCCATCTTGACCAGTTACACCAGTTATTAATGCCTTTTTCATAAAATATCTCAACAAAAAACTTTGACAAAATTAGCTTCGAACTTCTCTAATGTATAATTATCATTAAACATCTTAACACAAGACTCAGAATACGAAATCTTCCCCGCATTCAACAATCTTGGTAAATATTCATCAAACTGTTCAAAAGAGCATGAAGCGCCGACGGTTTGATTAACCATATCTGGTATCCCACCAACATTAGTCGCGAGAATAGGGACACCGCAATATAGAGATTCTATAATAGTAAGAGGCTGAGCCTCACTAAAACTCGGTAAAATATAAAGATCACAACTAGACAGTACGCGAAATTTTTCAACACCTGAAATAAAACCATGATACTCCACACGGTCACCGTACTCTTCTATAACTTCGTTCAATGACCGGTGTGAATTCTCTCCTACAGTTTTACCAAGGATTACAAACTGACAATCAGGATATTTCGGAATTAGAGACAAAAATCGGAAAAACCCCTTACTTTCCATTAAGTGCCCAATAAAAATCAGCCGATGAGAATAAGAGGAATAACTAGACCACCTTTTAGGCTTTCTAACAGAGTCTTCAATAAAAGCGGAATCCTCAATAAATAAACAATTCGAAAAAACAACTACATTTTTATTCTTCAAAACCAAAAAGTTTTCCCTCAAACTTTCTGTCAAACAAAGTATAGTAAACTCAGCAGTTATATACGTCCATATTATTTTTAGAAAACTATTTGACATCAATTTAGCTGGGAGCATATGAATATGGCAAATTATTTTTGCGCCAAAGAGGAACCGATAAAAAGAAAAAATAAACAAAAAAATGAAATCACGGTATATAGCAAAACCGTTAAGAGCAGGTGTAAAATAAACAACCTTAGGCCTAAAAACAAACAATCTAAATACAACCGCAAAATAAAGCTTGAAAATATTAAAGAATTTATAAAAGTTCAAACCGCCTATATCTTCAACTGTAGATGATGAAGATAAATTATAAAAGAAGAATGATTGAAAATGTTTCTCCACTAACTTTACGACCTGATCTCCAACCATTGAAGCACCATGACTAGGAGGACCAAAATGAAAAACACCTAAAAAAGATTCATTTCGCATCACTACTCCAGTAAGCTTTCATAAATAGAACAATAAGAATCGATCATTTTTTGAACGCCGAACTTAGACTTTGAAAACTCAAATAATTCAAGACCTAATAGACTTTTATCAAATCGTCCATCTAAAATATCTTTTAACAAATTAGATAATTGAAAAAAATTATCAGTATCGAAAATCAATGGCCAATTACTAGGTATTGTCTCATTTAAGCCTGGAGAATCAGCTACAATAATAGGGATCTTACAAGATGCAGCTTCTATTGCGACCAACGGCAACCCTTCAAATCTCGAGGGCATCACGATAAAATCATAGGCTTTAAACTTACTTACTATATTCTTATCGGGAGGGAATACTTTCAAATTAATATTCTTTAACTTAGCAGACAAAATAATATCCACATCTTCACCTGAACCATAAAAATCAACATTAACATTACTATCTCTGTCTAGGCTACAAGATAACTCTTTTAAAGCTTTAATGAAAACATCAACTCCTTTTTGGTAAACGAATCTACCGACAAAAAGCAAAGACAATGAGTTAACTTTAGATAAATAACTAAAATCAACATCATCTTGAAAATTAACTCCATTGTAGATTAGATGTCTATTTTTAGATGGCTCATATCCGCATCTACTTCTTAATTCCAAATAAGAAGATTCTACTGCTTTAGAAATAAGAACAACATGATCATCAACAAAACCACTTTCAACCACTTTAGGAATGAATCTACGCTTTGACCACAACTCGGTATTATGTATGGTTCTGACCACCTTAATGTCAAAACGAAAAAGAATTTTTAAAATTCTAATAGCTAAAGAAACAATGAAATCAGGTATATCACTATGACAGTGAACAATACGAATATTATTTCGCTTGATAAATAAAGCCAGTGAAAAGGACGCTTGAGCAAATGAAAAAACACTCTTTTTACTAGAAAGTTCAAACCAAGTTATTCCTGATTCATTTAAATCCGACTTTAAACTTTCCGAGAATGCATCATCACGCCCAAAAACAGATGCTATAGAACATGAAATGTTATTTTTTTTTGAAAATTTAGCTATATCTATAGCAACCTTTTCCGCACCACCTAATTGAAATGATGATATTACGTGTACTACATCCAATTTAATTCAACACCTTTAGAAAAATATCATTAAATTCCTTTGCTCGATTTTCCAGTGTTAATTCATCAACACTAAACCTAGCATCTCTTTGCATGAATGCAATGTTATCAATCAAGTCAATGACTATTCTAGAGTCAATTGAACTAGGATCGATCAAATAGCCATTAAATCCATCTTTTATAAGTGATGAGGCACCTGTTTTATCAGAGCATAAAACTGGAAGGCCACTTGCTAGAGCTTCTACAACAACGAATCCATACTGATCATACAAAGATGGAAAAATGAAAAAGTCAGATGATTTAAAGTATTCGATTAAATAATCCCCTTCCTTTCTTCCTACGAAAGTAACTTTATCTGAAATACCTAAATTTTTGACAGCTTCGAAATAACCGTCAAGTTCAGGACCTTCACCTACTACGACATAATGCAGATTGCTTGATTCTCTTAAAATACTAAAACCAATACTAGCATTCTTTTTCGTAGTCAACCCGCCAACACTAAGCATTATTTTCGAAAATAAAGGAAGATTGAGGCGATGTCTTAATGCAGTCTTATCTTCAAGACTATCAAATTTCAAATTCCAACTACTTATATCGATTGTCTGAAACGATTCAAAAATCTTAGAATGATTTACGCCTAAAGACAAAAGGTATTTTGAAGTAAGCGAAGAGCAAGATATAAAGCCATCAACATTACGGCATAAAAGTTTCCGTTGAAAACTTCTCATTGCAGAGACATTCTTTTCAGTAAACTCATTTGCATCAGTAATAATGATTAACTTGAATCCTTTAATCTTACGAGTTAACGCAGCAACAATAGAGGGGAGCCAAAAAGCAACACTAATGACAATATCGTATCTATTTTTTATTATATCACCAACGAAGTCATAACTTACCTGATTAAGAATTGAATCACTACCTTCCCCATAAACTTTAAATTCAAATTTCTTATGTATAGATTTCAAATTTCCTACTGTCCAAGAAACATGATCAGATGGAAACTCTCCGAATTGAAAAACATCGATTTCACAATAATCAGATAATAAATTATAAAGATGATAATTAACGGGATACATCGGAGGATGTAAAATTGCAATTTTCAGTTTTGGCTTCATATGATCTCTCTATAAACATTCTTATAAGAAAGCACATAATTTTTAATAGAAAAATATTCTTCCGCTCTATTTTTTGCTTTATCTGCCAAAAGCGTTCTCAAGCTATCATCATTATACAATTTAAATATTGCAGCTACCCAAGAATCGACATCCTTTGGGGAAACTAGTATGCCACATTTATCCGCCAACAATTCAGGCATTGCGCCAGCTTTAGATGCAATAACAGCCTTACCTGCAATCATTGCTTCAGCAACAGAAATGCCAAAGCCTTCAGCAAAAGCGGGATGTAGATATATATCTGCTTTTTCCAAATAGCCACCTATATTGCTTAGATAACCATGTAATGTTATGCTTCCTCCCAAATTAAATCGATTTATCATATCCTTCAGAACCGGCTTAAGAGGCCCATCACCAATAATATCCAAATCAATATCGAGGTTGTATTTATTAACTAAAACATATGTAGCCTCAATCAAAACGGATACATTTTTCCATTCAGTTAATCCACCTACATATAGCATACTGAAACGAATTTTAGGTAAACCAGACTCAACACAACGTTTGTTGGTTCCATTATAAATGACATATTTTTTAATTTCAGGCTTGGCTATTTGAGGATACTGCTTTAACTTTTCTGATTTAACATAATTTGAAACAAAAACAAACGCGTCAACTTTTCTATATATAAAATTAAGTAAGAATTTATACCGCTGAGCGTCAAAAGGTCCTACAAAAGAAACAACCAATTTAACTTTAGGCCTAAATAACTTAACCAAACCACATATCATTTCCCCCATTGGGAACTGTGTATGTATAACGTTAATGGAATTTTCATCTACAATTCTTAATAAACAAGACAGATGTTTAAATAAGTTTCTTTTATAAAACCCCTCATAAACTCTAGCACCAGCTTGTTCAAACAAATACTTGAATTGTAAATTATCATTTTCGTAAAGATACAGATAAGATTTAAAATCACCATTCCCAATAAGATCTAAAGTTTTCTTAGGGGTACCACCGTAGATGTTACAGCTAGATAATACATACAAAATATTCATGATAAATTAAATTTCGTTAATATTGAATAATACAATAATAGAAACACTAAAGTATAAGCTTTCTATTGGAATTTTTTTTGCCAGTTAATATAAAGATCAATGAAAAAAGAATCATTAGAATCCCATGGTTATATGAAAGCAAAGACCAGGTCAACAAAGATGGAATGTAAAGGGCTAAGAAATAGACGAATATCTTTTCGCTGACACCAAACTTTAAAAGTTTATAACAAAATCTAGCATAAACAACTAAAGAGAGAAGCGATAATATAACTCCAAATCTTATCGACATGTCTAAATAACCAGAATCTACAGTTCCCATTCTTTTGTCATGTAGTCCAACGGATTTCTCGCTAAACGCTTTTCCTAGTTTACTATCTTCATGAACAAACCCATATCCAAAATAAGGATTATCAAGAATGTAATCTATACGCACTGCGGATATGACCAATCTAGACTCTATAGATGCGCTATGTAAATTGTTAAAAGATGTATTTAATAAAATCAAAACAGAGCTACTAAAAAAAACACTAATAACAATAATTTTGAAATAATCCTTTAAGTTAAAATACAGACTTAGGATAACTGAAATGATCGTCATATATAAAACAACACTGTGAGACTGTATTATTAAAGCAATAAAAAAAACTGCTAACAACAAATATCTCAAACCCTTAGGCGTCGAGACTCTGTTGCATAACAACAATGCAACACCTATAAATATATAATGTATAATAGGTATATGAATTGTGTTAGAAAAATCAATTACACCATCAGGCCGAACAGGCAAGTAACCAGGTGGATTAAAATTAAAAATCAATGCCAAAAACAAATAAACAGAATAGATAACACCAACCATCAAAAAAAGATAACTAAAATAATTTATTTTTATTTTTTTAATATTTATAATGAGATGAATTATTAATAGACAACTCAACATTTGCTTGCCATCAACGATCCCTAGAGCTAATTGATTGCCATTATTATAAGAAACAAACACCCCATAAATAAATAGTAAAACCATAAACAAAGGAAAAACAAATAATCCCAGCACTCGTTTCTCTATTCTTGAAATAAAAATCAGCGGAATAACAGAAAGACTACAGCAAAATATTATATTCTCTGGAGTTACTTGCCCGAAAATATCGTTAGAAATTATTCCAAACCAAGAAGTCGACGCCAATAAAATAATAACATAAAAGGAATTAATGAAAAATTTTGCTACTAAAGCAAAAAACATTACCATTATCATCAATGATGTTAGTGTTATCATATTATCTAGCTTATAGTCTTATATGAACCGCCAGACTCTAAAACAACTATATTCCTCTTAGAGACATCTCCTCTTCCAGATGCTATTTTATTACTAGAAATGTTTTTAGTAATAGTCGAGTTTGCCCCAATAATAACATCATCACCAATTACAACAGGACCTCCTATAACGGAATTTGCTGAAACCATAACCCGACTCCCAATTATTGGTAATTTTTGAGTAATATCATTATCTAATATCATTGTTTTTTTGAAGTTACCACCTATGGTTACATTTTGCCCTATGTGAACATGCTCACCTATCACAACTCCGTTAGCGATGATAATATTCATTGGGTGTGGCAAAAAAAAATACCCTCCAATTTCCACATTACTTCCTATTTCTATATTTTTTCTCCTCAAATAATATGTACAGATCTTTTTAACGAAGTAGTTACACTTAAGACATCTAATCGCGACATGCACTCTAACACTTCTAAACATCACAACAAATAGTAGCTTTTTAAAAAAACCACATTTACCATTTTTTTTCAAAATACCAGACTGAACTAAATCTGTAACAATCAAATCACTTATTGACAATTGTTCCCCCTCTTCATTCTATTTATGTAGATATAGAAATAAATTATTATCGTTAATGAACTTATAAAAGTAGACAATGCATAAAGAACTATAGGTTCATCATAATCTACTATGTATAATGTCAAAAATATTAATGTAAAGTTCAAAATCGGTACTAGCGCCTTTAAATAAAATGAAACTTTTATCATCCCTTGCCCTAATAGGGCTCGATAAAATGGTTCTGAAACAGACATAAAACCGACACCAGCTATCAAAATCATAGTGTATCTGAACAAATCACCATCATGATTATCATCTATAATCTTACACAAATATTCACCAAAAAGGATAAATGAGCATAATCCTAAAATATATAAGATGAAAACAGTAACAGCACTTTTTGAAGCAATCTGCCTTATTCTATTGAAGTTACCGTTTATTTCCGCACTGGAGAATACCGCTAACAAAGGTTGACTAATACTATTAAGAAAACTTATCGCCAACATAGTTACTTTCATTGCAATATCAAACACACCTAACATTGCAGCCCCACCATAAAAACTAGAAATAACATATTTATTAATGGGTATTACAGCAGTGTTAATGACACCTATATTAAAAAAACCAATCGAAACATTAAAAACACTTTTCACGTCCTTCATTTTAAATGGTAGAACACTACCCTTTAACAATGGATTAGACTTAAACACCAAATATGTCAAAATAATCAAAGATGTAATAACTGGACTTAAAAATAAAAATGCATTAAAAGTTTCAAAAATAGAGAAAAAAAGAAGAAGTAGCGTCAATAATATCGATGAACTCATCTGCGCTAAATTAACAATATCAACCCTAAAGTGCGCTTCTAGAAACCCATAATATGTAGAAATATGTAGCATTAAAATAAAATATAAAAAAGCGTATAACTCTAGCAAATCGCTATCAAATTCGTTTGTAAACCCAAATGGATTAACGCCTATTTCTCTACATAGAATAAGTACTCCTCCACAAACCAAGCAAATAATTAAGTTAAGACCAATAGCTCCAAAAAGTACTTTAGATGACTGGGTATTATTTTTTCCAATCATGTAAACGATAGCCTTTGGCACACCGAGATCTAAAACTCCAGTGGCGCCACCAAAAATCATAACTAATGAAATCAAACCATAATTTTCCATACCTATTTTATTAATAATAATAGGTAGAGAAATTATAGTTAAACAGCTAACAACAATTGTTTTTATTGTTCCAGTTTTGAATGCTTTTAATATATATGTTTTTATCTCTTCGTTTTTCATTTTTACCTGAAACAATTAACAGTGATCACCAAAAAATTATTGAAATAACTTTTATTGGTTAATGTCAGCTACATATGTTGTAGCGCTAGAGTTGTAATGTAATTTGCTGAAATACTACTTAATAACTGAAGTCACATTCGCAAGAACAGTTATAATTTATTATAATTGCTCTGTAAATTTTTCAGGTTAAAACTACACATTGAGATTGTTTAATGCTATAGGTTCTGCTTTCTCCCCATCAATATTAATGGTAAATTGAGTTGCATTCCATTGATACAACACATCAATTCTTAATCAGAACTTTGATTAACGTAAATGTCAATTAAT
The DNA here is from genome assembly GCF_007636505.1 of Shewanella sp. KCT. Taxonomy (NCBI): domain Bacteria; kingdom Pseudomonadati; phylum Pseudomonadota; class Gammaproteobacteria; order Alteromonadales; family Shewanellaceae; genus Shewanella; species Shewanella sp. KCT. The sequence goes on along the minus strand of NZ_LVDJ01000015.1, from coordinate 28,600 downwards.
TTTCAGCCTAAACATTTTGTTAGAACAGTCAATTGGTGATTTTATTTTACGTAAAATAAAACCTTATGACTTTGTTACTATAATTATATAGAAAATGGTTTTATTATTTTAACTTGATTAGATCAACATAACCCTTTTAAAGCAAAATGCAGGATTTCACTTTTGCATCTCAAACTTTCAAACGCACCTGAGACATTTTTATCCATTTTGAGACAATCGAATCTTCGTTATCCCTTGCAGAACCTAGGTTTTACCGTTTTTTCAAAAACGGTCCCAATAGGCCCTTAAATTTTTTATCTAACTTTCTTTTCTTACGAAATGTCTTATAAGAACCAGCATTACAGCTAACATACCACCTAGCATGGTCCCCAATACACAGATAAGTGCACGTTTGGGTTTAGCCTTTTCTTCAGGCGCTAAAGCTGGATCGATTGTTTTAAATACATATTCATCACGTACTTCAGCAAACATAATGGTTTTAGCTTGCTCTTCAATCAGTTTGTATAAGATAGTCCGGATATCTGCTACATTAGTTTGTGCAATTTGCTTGTTTAAAAAGTCACTACTTCGGATAGCCTCTGCTACATCACGCTCTTTCATGACTTTGTTGATATCTTCAACTAGCCAATTAACCCATTGCTGAGCTATCGCAGGCGACAAATGCTCAACAGATATGGTTACCATGCCAGTATCCTTTGCAGAATTAACGCTAACTACCTTACTAAATTCTTTGTAGGCTTCCTGCATTGAAGGTTCAGGCTTAAAAGGGGCTTTAACTTCTCTTACCCATTTTTTTGATTCAACATCATATAAGTCATTGTCATATACAATGCTGTTATCGCCCATGTTCCATTTTTCTGCGGCCATCAAATCAGGCAACAGATTGTGCTTTTTAATAAAATCACTCGCAAACTGGCGTGATTTCATCACCTCAATGGCCATCTGAGTCTTATCAACGCCACCGCCGCTACCTAAGTTAATACCAGCCATACTCGCTAAGCCGCCAAACTGAGAAGCTAAAGCACTTAAACCGCCTCCTTGCTCCTCGCTTGCGGGGGCTAAAAGCGCTTCTGACTTATAAATATTTGGCTGCATAATGGCAAAAATAACCGAGCCTATGGCAAATACGGCCGTTATTGCAACAATTAGCCATTTGGCTTGCCAGATAACAGAAAACAGCTCTCTAAGGTCTATTTCATCATTAGCTTGTTGTACTTGAGCGCGCAGATCGGAAAATTGGGCATCGCCGTAGTTTTTTATCTCGGTGGACATAGAATTTGTGTCTCTGAGTCTCATTATCCTAAGAAGAAACAAAGCACTTCGATAACTAAGCTCATCAAAGTGCTCATATGAAAGCCTATAACTTGGCAATCGTGGCCAATGCAACGGCGCTGTTATAAATAATGCCGGTAACCTGGGTCCAGAGTGTAAGGTTATCTTTATACTCTGTATCCAGCGGAACAATAATAGTGTCACCAGGATTGAGCTCGGTATTGCTGCTAAACCACATTGAACGATTTGGCAGCAGAACTGAACCATTTGCCTTAATAATGTAGGTTCTATCTTCATCGGCGCTCTCTCTGGCGCCACCAGACATCTCAAGATACTGATCTAACGTTAAGCCTTCTTTAAACCTATGAGTTGCGGCATGCTGCACCTCACCCATTACCGCAATCGTCTGCTTAACTGAAGGCACATAGAGAATATCTTGATCTTCAAGCTGAATATCGGCTTGTTCGATACCAATTGATATAGCAGACAAATCAACAACCAAACGGCCTACCGCCTTGATGTTTTCAAGGTCAGTGAGCATCATTTTAGCATCGCTATAATTCACCACATTGCCATCTTTGGAAACGCCACGAGTGGCAATGTCACGGCGCAGTTGGTCGGCAAGCTTCTTAATTTCAAGCTGCTCTTGTTGACGTACTGACTCACGAACAAACACAGAAGAAGGTAAATAGGCATACTGAGTAAAACCACCCGCACGGTCGATCACATCGGCAAGCGTTTCACCACGACGAATGTTATACATACCGGGGAACTTGACCTCACCACGAATCTCAACAGCCTTATTTTCCTGCCAGTCAGGTGTTGTCATTACCGTTAAGATGTCTCTGGAACTTAACGCCACATTGGCACTATCAATCCCTGCCAATGCGTCATCTAAATTAACACTTGAATGGTTAACGCTAGACTCTTCGCTTCCAATTACCGTGGTGGTCAATTCTGCTCGAGCCGTATACGCGCCTTCAACTAATCCACCCGCAGCAACGACTAAGTCTTTAACCTTGGCCCCTTGAGAAAGGGGATACACACCAGGATGACGTACCTTACCGCTGATGGCGACGACTTGCGTGCCTTTATCTGAGTTACCTTGAGCAGCTAGCTGTGCAACAACAGGATAAAGCAGCTCACTACGATTCATAGATCCACTGAGCTTAATAAGCTCTTTATCATCAAATAAGTTAGCCAACATCTTATTGACCTCACCTTTGACAATCTGCTCTTTATCATCAGGCACTTCCTTAGCCACAACGACGCCACCAATTTGACTACGCTCTGAAAGTTGCATCTTATCAAGCTGTGAGAAGCCTGCCTTAAACAGATCGTTACCCACAAGGCTATCACCCGTAAGCGAAGTGACCTTTTTAACTCTTTGTTTAACCAATTTATTTAGTTCATAACGATTTTGAGTATCATCGCTATAATTGAACAGCATGACCTTATCACGAGGGGCTAATAACAAATCTTGCGTGAGATCTTTTTCGGCAATCGCGCGACTAGGAGAGAATTGAAGTACCTTAACCTTTCCGTAGCGATTCACCTCTCTCACAATGATCGCATAATTGAGATCGGCTGAAATCGAAAGATCGCCCCAAAGTGATGGCAGAAGATCGCTAACTTTTTGGCCATCAAACCATTGGTATTTTCCTGGTCGAACGACAGCACCTACCAGGGTAATGGCATCTTCAAACTGACCAGAGGCATTTTTTACGCGAATAAAATCGCCCGCTTGCGCCTTTGTTGATTTACCTTGAGTAGAAGTTAAATCGACATTCACGATACTGCGAAGGCCATTACTATTATATCGCTCTATACTGCTGCTCTTTGGATAGGCACCGGGTTTCACGCCAGCTGCCATCGCGACAATATCGGCAACCGTCTCATTACGTTTCAACTCATAGATTGCAGGACGACGCACTTCGCCAGTAATACTTACGAGTCCACCTACAGGGGGAATAAACACTACATCGCCAGAGCGCAAACGTATGTCACCCGACGCATCACCTCGCATCAGTAGATCGTACAGATCCATGCTGCCGACTAGCTTGCCATTACGCTTGACTTGAATGTTACGCAGCGAGCCAATTTCATTAACGCCACCTGCGACAAATAATGCTTGAGTAATAGTAGACAAGCTCGAGACGGTATAAGAACCGGGTTTATAGGCATCACCTGCGATAAAGATACGAATAGAGCGCAGCTCACCCATGGTAATATTTGACTCGATGCCAATCATCTGCTGAGAAATGCGATAACTGAGCGCATCCCTCAACTCTGCAAAGCTTAAGCCAGCAACCGAAATAGGCCCAAGCTCAGGAAATTGAATAACCCCTTCACGATTAATGACTAGGTCATATTCTTTATTCTCTTTACCAAAGAGCTGCACCTTAATGCCGTCACCAGGACCCACGAGGTACTCAGCCGGCACAGGGACATCTGAGACAGGCGCAAAAGTGGTAGGTTCGCCTTGAAACAATTCATAACCGAAGCGCTTCAGCTGACTTTTCTGCTTATCTTGTGAAAAGTTAAATGCACTCGCAGCCTCAGCAGAATGATCAACTACTTTATTAGTTGCTCGTGGTTGCACGACTTGAGGGGTATCAAGCTTTTGCTGCGAAGCGTTGCCCCCACCAAGCATTGCCGGATCAATGCCATACTGACGCGCTAATCGCTGCTGCTCCGAAGCAGGTAGATTTTTAAACTGCTCTATCATTTGCGGCGAAGGCGTGATCGCCTGAGCCTGAGTCCCCATCAAAAATAGGGCTGCAACCGCCGTTATTATGATTTTTTTGGTTCGTTGTAACACCGATAATCTCCGTTGATAAGGGCAAGGTTTAAATATTGATTCGAGTTTTAAATTTTTAATCTGTACATATGAAGCGATAAGTTTTAAGACTCAAGACTCAAGTCATGAGTTCAAGGCAAACGCGAGCTTTCAGTCAATATGGCAAGTCGCGTTGCTACAAAATAAAGCTGTAACCAATAGCTTCAAGCAGTTACTTTCGAGCAACTATCGCCCCGTGTGGCGGCGATCTGACTCAGTACATCCTGTACTTCGCTCTTCGAGCAAGCTAAAGCTGTTAATGATTGTTCCTGACAATCATTTTCGGCTATCGCTTAACGAATACTATCTCAGAATGCTCAGTTTTCATTCGATGCGTTGCAGACACTCTACCGACCCGCGTGGCGGCGACCTGACTCAGTACACCCTGTACTTCACTCTTCGAGCCAGCTAAAGCTGTTAAAGATTGTTCCTGACAATCATTTTCGGCTCGGCTATCGCTTGACGAATACTATCTCAAAATGCTTCATGTTCATTCGATGCCCTGCGGGCACGCTACCGCCCATAGGTTGCGGCTCCCAACATGCCCTTCGCTTGTGCGAAACATCAGATTTTTACTTCGTTTTGTCAAAAACACTTTGGTTAAGTTGCCTAGCAAACAGACACATTAAACAAAGCATTTTTGTACTATCTTGTAGCAAAGCGACTCATTGTAATGGAACAGCGTGACAAATACTGTTCACATATACGTCAATCGATTCTAAAAAGTGCTATGCTTAATGTAAAAACACATAAGTGACACGAGAATGCCACTTTCGCCTATTCTTGCATTACTTTTCTGGCCAAATTATCAACAAATCACACAGATAAAAATTCACCTTAGAATCGTTTATGGCAGATCTCTTACAAGCGATAACGTCAATAGCCTACTTCCTTAACGCTAAATGAAGCTTATTTCACCTCGATTAAATCAAACAGCCTTAATACTGACTCTGGGTACCGACACCTTCTTCTGCTGTCCCATGATCTCGAACAGTATGTGACAGCGCTTGTCTCCACTCTCTTCTTCAAATATGCCTTCGAGATCCTTAAATGGCCCATCGATGAACTTTACCTTTTCACCAACTACCAAAGCAGGCTCATCATTTTCGCCTGGTAACTCATCACTCGATAATTGCAACGCGTTAAGCAGCTTGGCCTCACGCATCTTAATGGAATGCACTATGGCATCGTCGATCGCCGTCATCTCTTCTCGGCAGCCTATGATTCGAGACACGCCTCGTGTCGAGTGAATCTTACTTACGCTGATCTCTAGCGGGTCGAAATAGATAAACAGGTAACAGGGAAATAGTGGTAGACGTTTTACGCTAGTCTTACCGGACTTAGTGATCTGTTGCGGGAGAGTGGGCAAGTAGGTCTCTATCTGTTGCAATGCAAGATTTTGCTGCGCGCGCGTTTCGCTGCGAGGTTTGCAATACACAAGATACCAAGACTTCATAATTTCCTTAAAAACCTAGTTTTATCGTTAGCTAACACTTAATAACCGCTATGACAGAAACCACTGCGGACTTACTTTCACAATTGCTGTGTTTTGCAAGACGCTCAGAATAACGCGCAACGCAAAGATAACGAGATAATTCAGGTGACATCCAATTCACGGCCGAAATCATAGCAAATACTCTAGGTCAAAGAAAAGAGCGTTTTTCCTCTATTTTTCCCACCCGCTTTGTAACCTCAGGCCAAATCTTTCTGCTAAGCGCAACAGACCGTAAACAATCATGCCCTAGCCCCTCCAACCAGTGATGATTTGTTGGTCAGTTAACCCAGGTAAATTGACTTTTAGGCGATGAAAAGGGTATATAAGATGGGTTTGATAAAATTTAATACCCTAAATATTAAAATATAATAAATTCTCGCAACAAGCTTAGAACGCGGCAAGGCAGATTAGATAACATTTTCATTAAGTTAGACTAATTGAGCGTCTCTATCCAACAAGCGAGCTATATTAGCAACAACCATTTTTCTACATAGTTTTTGTTATGTAGGCAATCACAAGCTGAAGGTGGAAGACTTACATGAGTGCAGCAAAACCCCAAGGTACGATGCTCGGCCATCCTAAGGGACTGTTCCTGTTGTTTACAACTGAGTTATGGGAACGTTTCAGTTACTATGCGATGCGAGCCATCCTGGTACTTTATCTCGTCGACGCAGTACAATCCCAAGGTGGTCACGGTCTAGGTTGGACCCAGGCAGACGCCCTAAATCTTTACGGTACATTCACAGGTCTTGTTTACCTAACTCCTCTCATCGGTGGCTGGCTCGCCGATACATTCCTAGGTCAACGTAAAGCCATCATGATAGGTGGCGCCCTGATGGCCGCTGGTCAATTTATTCTTGGTACCCCGCACGCTTGGGTACAAGGCATGGAAACAGAAGTCTTCTATGTTGGTCTGGGCGTCCTAATCTTAGGTAACGGCCTATTCAAGCCAAATATCTCTACTATGGTGGGTGACCTCTATGAAGAAGGCGATCACCGCCGTGACGGTGCATTCACCATCTTCTACATGGGTATTAACGTAGGTGCCTTCCTATCGGGCATCATAGTTGGTTCGGTCGTGGCTTACTTCGATGGTAACTTCCAAGCAGGCTTCATCTGTGCCGGTATTGGTATGATCCTCTCACTGATCATCCAGTTCCTGTTCGCACAAAAGCTGCTTGGCGATATCGGACGTGTACCAGCCGCCCAACTTGAAAAGCAGAGAGCTGCAGAAAAAGGTGAAGTGCGCAAAGAGCCGCTAACCAAAGTTGAACGCGATCGCATCAAAGTGATCATGGTCATGGGTCTGTTTACCATTATCTTCTGGGCAGGCTTCGAGCAAGCCGGTGGCCTGATGAACCTCTTCACCAACGACTTCACCGACCGTATGATTGGCAGCTGGGAAGTCCCAACTACTTGGTTCCAATCCCTGAACGCTATGTTCATCGTGATCTTCGCCCCTGTAGTTGCCTCTATCTGGGTTCGCCTGGGTGACAGAGAACCAAACTCTCCGGTGAAATTCGCGCTAGGTCTGGTGCTGCTTGCAACAGGCTTCCTGTTCATGATCGGTGCGGTACTCGAAATGGGCGGCGACGCTAACGCTAAATCAAGCATGTGGTGGTTGGTAGGTGCTTATTTCTTCCACACCATGGGTGAACTGTGCCTCTCTCCAATCGGCCTGTCTATGGTCACTAAGCTGGCTCCACTGCGTATAGCGTCACTCATGATGGGTGCATGGTTCCTGTTTGTTGCCGCGGCTAACAAGATTGGCGGTATTATCGGTTCATTCATCGGCCATGGTGGTGCAAAAGAGGAGCAGCTAGCCAACGCTATGTCTATCTTCGCCGGTATCGCTATCACGGTCGCACTGTCAGGCGTTATCCTCTACTTCATGGCGGATAAACTGGTTGACTGGATGCATGGCGCCGAAGACAGCCACCACACAGAAGAAGAAGCCTTAGAAGAAGAGATTGCTATCACTGCCGAGCATGAAGCAATTAAGCGCTAATGGCTTATCGCTAGATAACTAAAATTTAGCTCCATAAAAAACGCCACTCAATGTGGCGTTTTTTGTTTTTAGACTTGGTGAAATAGAAAAATTTCGAGGAATAATTAGAAGCTCATCTGCACATAACCACCAGGGGCAACCTCAGGGCTATAACTCAAACCGACAAACTCATCATTGAGTAACATCTCCCTATGCTCGGTATTGCTAGAAACCACACACAGGCTCTCTCCCGGCATTAAGTTTCGAAATTGAGTGCTGGGCTGGCCCCACTCTAAAATCCCCAACTGCAGGGCGTCAGGCATCGCCAGCGGCATCAAGCCTTCCTCATTGCGAATATAACACCTCAATCCCTTACCCGCTTGGGCGATTGAAGCGCGGTAATGGGTCAGTTCAACCACGGCGTAAACGATATCCACATAAATATCTAACCCCGACTTGCTCATCCGCTCATTGAGGTAACTCAACATATTAAAGGGCTCGATGATGGTTTCGGTATTGTCATTGCGAAACCGTTTCAACTTCTGATTGACGAAACTCTTAAGCAGTACGCTGGCAAAGGCGCAGCGATTATCTTGTGGATGAAAATGCGCCATATACATGATGAGGTAGCGTTCGCCCACATTGACGCTATCGATAAAATAGGCGCTCACCTCGTCATGCTTGAACAGGCTATAGTCAATCTTAGCTTTGGGATAATCGATGACAGAAGGAGGAAATAGCTGCTGCTGCACGCTCTTAGCTGCCTCGGCGTTCTGCTCCAGCAGGTTAAGGTGCTCTTCCAACTCTTGATAGGATAATTCGTCGAGATCTTCCAGCTGCACATCTTGCTGACTGCTGCCGCCCACACATTGGCGGATAGCATTCTCGATAAGACAGAGATCGTTAACCGGCTTTACCAAGTAATCACTAGCGCCCACTCTGAGCGCCTCGACCACATCGGCCATCACCTGATTACCCGAAATGACGATTGAGAGGGTATCTGGCTTGCGCTTGATCATCTGCTTGAGCATATCCAACCCACCCAGGATAGGCATGCTGAGATCCGCCAGCACGATATCGAAATCGTGCTGACTAAACCGCTCTAACCCCTGCTGACCATCATCGGCCTCGATAACGGTCGCACCACGATTGGTCAAGAAGGCGGCCACAATACTGCGAAATACCGGGTCGTCTTCCACTAACAGTATCACTAGATCTTCTAACGCCATTTAGCTTCCCCAGGCTTGCACTCTGGCTAAGCCGCAAAATCTAGTACATCCATATACGCCTAGATAAGCAACATCTTATCGCTAGTTCCTTCGCCTATTATGAAACAATGGGTTATGCGGGACACTGATGTTAATCAAGCTCTGTCATGTATTCGTCGAGCAATTCGTCATCATCAGTCGACACGGGTATGTCGCCATCATAAACTTTATAGTCAAGATGCTGAAAATACGCTTCCTTAACAAAAGTGTAGGGGTCAAGTGCATTATCGACAAGTCTTTCTTGGTCAATTGCCGATGCGCGCCTGTGTAGGTTTTTCAGCCCCCACTTGGCTAAGGATTGCCACATGGTCAACTCAGACAGCGGAAAATAGAGACCATCCACCCAATCCGAGGCCAACTCGCGAGTCACATAGGGGCCTAAAAACGGCGCCATAAAGTACGGACCGTTAGGCACACCGTAGTAGCCTAACACCTCATTAAACTCGTCCTGTTTACGCTGTAAGCCCATCATGTCGGCAACATCGATCACCCCCAACAAACCTATAGTGGTGTTGATGGTAAACCGTCCGCCGGCATTGGCCGCCCAACCCCACTTGCCCTGCAGGGCGTTATTCACCATAGAGCTGGGTTCTTCGAAGTTGAGGACAAAGTTATTAACACCAGTTTTCACCGGCCTAGGCAAGATATCATTGTAGCCATGTGCCACGGGGCGATAGAAATATTTGTCGAGAAACTGATAGTTGAAATCCCACATGGCGCGGTTAAAGCCCTCCAGGGGATCGCGCTCATCGTTATAGATAATGGTGACTTCTGCTGTGGTGCTATCCGTTGCACGCTCATCGCTTGTGTCTGTCTGTGCCATCGCCTGGGCACCAACCAATAGCAGACTCAACGCAATCCATTTACACTTCATATAAATTAGTTTCCTAATTAGTATTCACACGGCTAAAGTCACCAGCTATTGTTGACGATAAAGTGTTAATACTAGACTACACAGTTTGGTTTTCCTTTTCAGATCGCTAAGGATACTCAGCTAAAGCGATAGGTCAAATTGAATTTTGTAATAAGACATTCATGGAGCATCAATTTGAGGTTAACAATTGAGTAATTCCCGTATCGACATGCCCTCCCCAGCGGTATCTGGCGGTGAGCTTCTCAATCAAGCTAACAAGAGCCTCCAGCCCAAAAATATTCCGGTTGAGGTAGCATCGACGCCTCAGGGCGATAAACTCAGGCTCAATCATCGCGAGCTAGCAATCACCTATCAAGACAGTAAAGATCAGCAAAGCCTAAAACAAGATGCCGTTCGTCTTACAGTATTGACCCAATTGAGCGCCGCCGCGAATTCAAGCTCCATGTTAAGTGCTACCGTGCAGGCCCATGGAGAAGCTATCGCCCTCCCCTTACCCAAGGGGCTGGTTGCCTATATCAATGCCAACCAGATAAGCCTGGCCCAGCTTACTAACTTTGCCAATCGCCCACAGGGCTACCCCTTAGGTGAAGTGCAAATAACCGCAAATCAGCTGTTTTTTAGCGATCAACAGCTGGTTAGATTACCTAGCCCACCCATCGCTGATGGCCAGTACGTGGCCAAAATTACCATGGATAATGGACAGTTAACCCTGACTCTCACGCCCAAATTGGCTGAGGTTAATCTGCTGCTGACGCCAATGGGTAAAGAGGCGCTGCTGAGCAATACCAACTCCCCCGCACTCTATCTGTTACCCCAGACATCACAGGCTCTTATCAGCAAACCCGAGTTAGCCAGCGCTTACCATCAGCTAATAAACAGCTTGGCAAAAACCTCGTTAACGCCAGAATCGTTAAATGGGCTTATCAGAGAGTTAACCACACCAAAGGGCTCCGGTGAGTCCTTACCTGCTCTCATACCAAGCAAGGCATCGGCAATGGCTAAACCGACAAATCTAGTAGCGACAAACCTAACATCAGCAAATCTAGCCCCAGCAAACCTAGTTGCAGTAAACAAGGCATCATCGAATCAGCAGATTAACCAGATACCGCTTCAAGCAGCCCAAAATAATGACTTGGCAGCCGCGGCAATCAATTCGCGAAATGGTAAATCACTAACTTCAGCGCTAGATTCGGTAACTACAACTGGGTTTAAAAATGCCCAGGCTCAGTTGCTGAAAGATATTGCCCAAATAAATCAGAGCCAACTCTTTCAGAGGGTCAGCACCATGGTTACAGCACTTAGGCTCGATGCTAGCGCTCAGCTTATCCGCCATGCCATGCTCCAATCCATATCCCAAACCACATCAGGTGAACAAGGAAACGCCAAGGCTAGCAGCCAGTTGCAGGCTAGCCCTGCCGCGCTGGCTCAGCTTGCCGCCTTAGGGAAGCAGGAAGGACAAATATCGCCAAAGGGCATAGCACCACAGTCAGCAGATGTGAGCCAAACATCAACACTATCGGCAGCATTAAACGCTAAAGGGCTCAATTCCAAGGAGCTAGGTCATAGAGGTCTGAATCTCGCGCTCGGTCAACTCACAGATAAGGCGGTACAGACCGCAAAAGGCGCGCAGGGTAAAAACTTGCTGCAGTTGATGCAACAGCTTCTGCCGCTCGCCTTTCCCAAGCCACTTACCCAGTTAGCGAGTCCTAGCTCATTGAAACAGGAGCTTATCGATAGCTTTGCCGGCATCGCTGCGCCGGCATCGCCAGTATCTAGTCTTGCCAGCATCACCAGCCATGCAGGCACCATAGGGGTACTGTTTCAGCTGCTCCTTGGCAGACAGGTGAAATCCCAGGCCGGCGGTAAGGCCTCAAGCCCCTTACAAGCCCTGCAACAGCTCGCATCAAACAGTCAGCTACTCGGCATGCTCGAAAAAAGCGGCGGTCTCGAATTACTTGGCAAGCTAGTATCCAACCTCTCCCTCTATCAGCAGGCAAGCAGCGATACGCCGCAGTCAACAAACTGGTACTTTACTCTGCCCTACATGATAGAGCACAGGCACGAGGAGCTTGAGGGGCACTTCAGCCAGGAAGAGCAGGAAAAAAACGCATCGCCCCACTGGCGGCTGCAGCTTAAGTTTAACCTCAGTCAGGCGGGTCTATTGATCAACGCAGATGTCAAAGATGGGCGGCTGAATCTGGGCTTCACATCAGAGGATCAGAGTCTGCTCGATAATATCGAGCAAAGACTCATGGGGCTGGAACAAAAGATCCAGGCAATCGGCTTAACCCCAAACAAGATCCGCACCCAAGTCTCTCAGGTACCCGCCTCTCTACTGCCGGGCGAGCACTACTTGGTAAAAATTAAGGCCTAATGATGAGCACATACGACAATAAACCAGATGACTTACAAGGTGGTTCAGACAACAAACCACACAGACCCACCCAGGCCGCAGCGCTGCGCTATGACGGAAAGTCGGCCCCGCAAATCACCGCCAAGGGGGAGGATTTAGTCGCTGAGGAGATCATCGCTATCGCCAAGGAGGCTGGCATCTATATTCATCAAGATGCCAACTTGAGTAACTTTCTGCAAAAACTCGAGATAGGTGAAGAGATCCCCAAGGAGCTATATTTGCTCATCGCCGAACTGATCGCCTTCGTCTATATGCTGGACGGTAAGTTTCCTGAGCGCTGGGACAATATGCACAAAAGGATCATGCAAGAGGTGTAGTGTTTAGACAACTAGCTCAATAAAGGAGCGCTATCGCCCCTTACCATGAAGGCGCAGTAAAAGTTCGGCCTCGGCCTTAGGCAGCTCACACTCCTTAACCAGCTCATCGATATCGGCGCCGAGTTCGACCATCTTCATCGCTCGGGTATAGAGCCTTGCCTGAGGTTCATCTGCTACTGTCTCATCGATACGTGCCTCCTGCTTGGTCACCCGCTTTTCCAGCTCAAGCATGCGACGCCCAACACCTATGGTGCCCGATCTCAGCTCCTGTAGCTCCTGCTTAACCGCCTCGCGCTGCCTATCGTTCTCTTTAACCAGCAGCGTCAGGGCATCAATCTTAGCTCTGAGCTTATTGGTTTGTTTTTGCTGATACAGCACCAGTGCGAGACAGGCAACCACATATAGTAACGCCGCGATTAAGATCTCATCGCCTATCATAAATGCCAACTCCATTAACCTTCATATCTACGCTCGACCTTTTACAACACGAAAAAAGCCATCGAACGAAGCGACGGCTTTTTATCGTCAATGGCTATATCGTCAATGCACTATCATCGACGGCTAAGCCCTTAAAGCTGAGCCAACTCCATCCACTCTTCATCAGAGAGTAACTTATCGAGATCCACCAGAATGAGCAATTCGTTATCACGATTGCTCACGCCTTGAATGAACTTGGCACTCTCTTCCGTGCCCACATTCGGCGCGTTATCTATCTCTGAACCACGCAGATAGACCACTTCGGCGACACTGTCGACAAGAATACCAATCACTTGCTTCTCGGCTTCGATGATCACAATACGGGTAGAGTCATCCACCTCGGCAGAAGGTAAACCAAAACGAGAGCGGGTATCGATAACGGTGACCACGTTACCGCGCAGGTTAATGATCCCCAGCACATAATGAGGCGCCCCAGGTACAGGCGCGATCTCGGTGTAACGCAACACCTCTTGCACCTGCATCACATTGATACCATAGGTTTCATTATCTAAACGGAAGGTTACCCACTGCAACACTTCATCATCTTTACCTGCGGCAACTGCCGCGACGTTTTTTGCATCTGCCATATCAACCTCAGCCAATAGAGTCCTGACTACCTAAACCCAAATTTAATAATTCAATGAGTGCCTGCACATGTAAAATGCCGCACATCTGTTCTTTTACGACGCCAGCCAGCCAAGGACGTTTACCCGCTTTGGTACGCCAATTAACTTCTGACTTTAAAATTCTGACGGAATTCACCAAAGACTCACAGGCCAGCCCCCAATTACTGTCCTCTAAGAGTACAATATATTGGTAATCAACGGATTGCGCCAGTTTATCATCATATTTTTCCGGCATTACCCAGGCACCCGAATCGACAATATTGAGTTGCGAATCCCTATGGGTTTGAACCCCAAGATACCAGGCGGGTCGCCCCATAATGTGATTGATCCGCTCCACCTTAACAATTCCGCCAAGGCTTACCAAGGGCACGGCCAACGTGAGCCCCGCCACCTTGAAAAACAGCACCTGAAACTCATCGTCGAGCTGCTCGACTAACTCCTCTGTCACCCCTGGTGGTGTCGCGCCAGTTTGCGTCTGCGGCGCCGCGGCCAAATTGACCTTGTCGCTAACGACTTGCTCTTGCTTAATACTAGCCGAAGTTTCTAATTTTTCTTCGATTTTTTGCTTAACTTGCGACTCAGATTTGGTCTGAACCGATACAGCTTGTGTCATCGTTTCGACGCTTGCAGGTTTGGTATCGAGCGTTTTGAGCTCAATCTTGCTTGCAGTCTGAGTTTCTGTCTGAGTTTCTGTCTGAACATCTAACTCACTCACCGGCGCCAGCAATTGCTCGAGCGCGAGCTTATTGAGCGGTGTCGGGGTAGCCTGAGTGACCACCGGGCGCGGTTTAGACTGTTCGCTAAGAGGCTGACGTTTAACTGCAGGTGCAGAGCCACTCATTTGACCATTTTGTGCTATCGCCTGCTCGCCCTTTACTTCAGGCTTGTCGGCCGCGACGCTCTCTTCACCGGGCTCGGTGAGCAGCAAGGAAAAATAATTAAAGACCGCTTCGTCAACCGAGTTTGACATGCGCAAACTCCTTGGTCAGCAGGTGGTCGAGCAATCTCTCATAGGCCTTAACACCGCGTGAATGGCTGGCGTAGTGCGAGGCTGGCAGGTGCGCCAGGCTGGCATCACGAAACTTGGTATCCACCGGGATAACATCTGGCCAAAGCACATCGCCATACTCTTCCCCCAGCTGTTGCAGGGCGGCGGGTGAGGCCTTGGTGCGTCTGTCGTACATGGTCGGAACGATTGTATAGCTGTAGGTGGTGCTCTTAGAGCGACCCATGAGCGTCATGGTCTTGACCATGCGATCTAGCCCCTTGATTGCCAGGAACTCAGTCTGCACAGGGATAATGATGTGCTCGCTGGCCGCGAGGGCGTTAACCATCAACACCCCCAATACCGGCGGGCAATCGATGAGGGCGACGTCGTATTGGTCGGCAACTAAGGCAAGCAGGCGTTTAAGGATCAAGCCCATCCCTTCCTGATGGCCGAGCGAGCGATCCAGCGTTGCCAGCGCCATGGTGGCCGGCAAGAGATCTATCCCTTCCACCTTAGTGGGGACAATATGGGCAAGCACCTGATCTTTACTCAAGTTCTTGTGTTTCAGAAACAGATCATAGAGCGAGGCGGGCACCTCTTCAGAATCTATGCCCAGGTAGTAGCCCAAAGACGCGTGGGGGTCTGTGTCTATCATCAAGACTCGTTTGCCCCGCTTTGCCATGGCGCCAGCCAGGCTCGCCACTGTGGTCGTCTTACCCACGCCCCCTTTTTGATTTGCTATGGTCCAGATCTTCAAGTAAAACCCCTTAAATCCTCGAGCGTATCGCCATCAGGTTATCGTTTTAATTATCTTCGCGAGTCGTGACTCGAATGCCGCCATGGGGCAGGCTTATTACTTTAACACCATCTTTATCTTCTGACAGCTTAACCGGCTGCGATGGCGTTTGACCATCCTGTGTCACCTTATCTGTGGCGCTGGCCACCTTTTGCTCGCGCTGCTTCTCGCTTTGATGCTCACTCTGGCTCGGCGCTTCAGCTTCCATCGCAGGCAACAAGGGCGTTAGCTTAGTCTGCTCCTGCTGTTTATCACGATTAGCTGTCTGTTCTTTGAGGCTATCGGTTCGTTCACTATGGCTGCCTGTAGGGCTGTCTGTCGCATGCCTTGCGATCGCCTCTGGCACTTCAGGACCAATCTCGACTCTTACCTGGCTGCCAGGCTCGGCCTGCTTGATGATAGACTGAGTAAACTCTGGATTATTCTCCATCCAATCGGCCAAGGCCTTTGCCTGCTCGTCTGGCACCATCAGCAGCACCTGACTCTTCTCTAGCTGGGCTACTTTCTCCTCTAGCAAGCCATTCTTATGCCTCAGGTCGAGATAGAGTGATCCGGTCACCAGGCAGCAAACTAACAAGAGAAAAAACAGCAACAGCACAGTGGTGCTGAGGCCTTGTCGCTGCCTAGCCACGTCCGCTCTCGCGAATGATGGCCTCGGCCATATCATCGAGCGCTATCGACTGACTGGAGATCCCAGCGGCGGTTACCGCCTGTGGCATGCCGTAAACGACGCAGCTGGCCTCATCTTGAGCCCAGATAGTCGCCCCGACATTCTTAAGCATCCTGGCCCCTTCGCGACCATCGGCGCCCATGCCTGTCAATATCACGGCCAGGGTCTCGCCGCCACTCAGCTTTGAGGCCGAGGCAAAAGTAATGTCGACACAGGGCTTATAATTCATTTCGGCGCTACCGGCCACTATCTTGATGCGACCATAGCTGCCGCCGCGCTCTAACATCATCTGCATGCCACCGGGTGCCAGGTAGGCGCAGCCTGCCCTGAGCTGATCGCCATTTTGCGCCTCCTTCACCTCGATGGCGCACAGACCATTTAAGCGTGCGGCGAAAGCGGGCGTAAAGGCAGCCGGCATATGCTGGATAAGCAGAATAGGATGAGGATAGTTCGCCGGCAGCTTGGTCAATATCCGCTGCAGCGCAACTGGCCCACCGGTTGAGGTGCCGATCAGCAAAAGCTTATATTTCTTACCACTGGCGCGGGTAACAGGCGCGCTCGGACGCGGCGCTGGACGCTGCGCCATCTCTCTTGTCGGCGCTGTCGTAGAAGCAGAGGTTGTCGCTGGCTTTGGCGGCACACTTCTTGGCAATATGGGACGGAATACGCGGCGACGGCCCAGCGCCTTGATGCGCTGCTGCAACAGAGCAATCGCCTCATCCTTGTTGGTGGCAATATCTTCAAATCGTTTAGGAAGAAAATCTAACGCACCCGCTTCCAGGGCATCCAGGGTTGCCTTGGCGCCATCGTGGGTAAGAGATGAGAACATCAAGATGGGGGTCGGACACTTCGCCATGATCTCACGCACGGCGCTGATGCCGTCCATCACAGGCATCTCGATATCCATGGTGATCACTTGTGGCTTTAACTGCTGCGCCAACTTGACCGCCTCGGCGCCATTAGACGCCGTGCCTATGACCTCTAACTCCGCATCCTTGGTGACAATCTCACTGACTCGGCGACGAAAAAAGCTTGAATCATCGACAACTAATACTTTTATGGCCATTCAAATTCCTATCTACAACAGGATCCTTGCCGAAACAAAGCGTGACGCCTCTGGGCATCACGCTGATCCTATAGCTCACTGTGCCGCTAACTGTTATTTCTTGTTCTTGGCGTAATGTTTCAATAAGCCGGGCACATCTAATATCAATGCGATGCCACCGTCAGAGGTAATAGTCGCGCCAGCCATGCCTGGGGTGCCGTGTAACAAGGTGCCCAGAGGCTTTATCACTACCTCTTCCTGACCGATCAAGGAGTCAACCACGAAGCCTATTTGCATGGTACCCAGCTGCACTATCACCACGTGACCGTGTTGCTTGTCGCCATGCTTAAAGCTCACCGCCTTACGACTCAGCCAATGCTCGAGATAGAAGAGTGGCACCGCCTTTTCCCTCACTATGACGGTCAGCTGGCCATCGACAACATTTGTCTTTGTCAGATCCAGGTGGAAGATCTCGCTAACGCTCGACAGCGGCAGGGCAAATACCTGCTGAGCCACTTCCACCATCAGGGTCGGCATAATCGCCAGGGTGAGCGGCACCTTAATCTCCAGGCAAGTCCCTTTACCTTTCAAGGAATCGATATGCACGGTACCGTTTAACTGAGTGATACGCGTCTTCACCACATCCATGCCGACGCCGCGGCCTGAGATATCGGAGATCTCCACTTTTGTAGAGAAACCTGGGGCGAAGATAAGGTTATAGGCCTCTTCATCAGACATGCGCGCTGCGGCATCCTCATCGAGCACGCCGCGCTTGATGGCGATCTGCTTGAGCTTATCTGGGTCCATCCCCGCGCCATCATCTTCAATCTTGAGCAGGATATGGTCACCTTCCTGACTGGCAGAAAGGGTAATAGTCCCTGTACGCGACTTGCCATTAGCTTCACGCTCGTCAGGCATCTCGATACCATGGTCAACCGAGTTACGCACCAGGTGAACCAAAGGATCCGCAAGGGCTTCAACCAGGTTCTTATCCAGATCCGTATCTTCACCTATCATGCGAAGATCGATCTCTTTATTCAGGCTGCGCGCTAAGTCACGTACTACACGAGGGAAGCGGCCAAACACCTTCTTGATCGGCTGCATACGCGTCTTCATCACTGCGCCCTGCAGATCGGCAGTTACCAGATCCAGGTTCGCCAGCGCCTTAGACATATCCTCATCATCGCGGGAAATTCCAAGGCTAAGCAGGCGGTTACGCACCAATACCAGCTCACCGACCATGTTCATGATCTGATCCAGGCGCGCGGTATCGACGCGCACTGTGGTTTCCGCCTGAGGCATATTGGTCGCTGGCGCCTTGGCTGCGGCCTTCTCTTTCACCACAGGCTTAGGAGCTGGCGCCTCCACGGGTTGCGACTTAACGCTCTGAGCCTTAACATTACTCGGCGCAGGGGTGGCGACTTTATTCGGCGCAGGAACTGCTGGCGCCTTAGCGGCAGGGGCTACTGGTGTGCTTGTCTCACTGCCAGGGCCGGCACCGGCGCCATGCAGCTCATCGAGCAGCTTTTCAAATTCATCGTCGGTGATCTCATCGGCATCCACCGGCGGCGAGGTCGGCTCTGGCACCTTGGCAATAGGAGCCGAAGGAGCCTGGAACTTACCCGAGCCATGCAGTTCATCGAGTAGCGACTCGAACTCATCGTCTGTGATGTCGTCGCTGTCGCTCGCCTGAATCGGCGCCGCACCTGCAGGGGCCGTACTTGATGGGCCCTTACCGCTGCCATGAAGGGCATCGAGCAGGGCTTCGAATTCAGATTCATCGATCTCATCAATGTCGCCTTCACCGGCGATAGAGGTCACGGGCGCATCGTTTACCGGCTCGTCGAACAGTTCGACACCATCATCGAGCGGCATATCAAACAGCTCGATACCGTCATCTGCTGGTATTTCGACAACCGGTTCAACCGGCGTTTCGGCAACGGCTTCAACTGATGCCCCGCCCTGCTCGGATGGCAGTAAACCACCAGAGCTCAATAATTTAAGGTTAGCTAACAGGCCTTCATCGGCAGGGCTTTGCTCGACACCCGCCTGGGTCTCGGCAAACATAGAGTTGATGGTGTCGACTGCCTGGAGAATGATATCCATCAGCTCGGCAGAAACGCTGCGCTTACCTGTACGCAACAGGTCGAAGGTGTTTTCCGCTTCGTGACAAACATCCACCATGGGCGTCAGACTCAAGAAGCCGGCGCCGCCTTTAACGGTATGGAATCCACGGAAGATGGCATTGAGTAGTTCGGTGTCGTCGGGGTTATTTTCTAACGCCACCAGCTGTTCAGAGAGAAGCTCAAGGATCTCGCCCGCTTCAATCAAAAAGTCCTGCAGTATCTCTTCATCAACATCAAAGGACATTCATATGACTCCTACTTAGAAACCTAGACTCGACAGCAAGTCATCGACTTCATCTTGCCCTGTCACGACATCATCACGCTGATCAGCGTTCATAATAGGACCTTCAGCTTCGACGCACTTCTCTGATGCACGGGGTTTATCCGTTGCGGGCTGCTCGCCAAATACGGTCAACATAGAGACCAGGTTACTCTCAACCTCTCGCACCAGCTCGATCACCCGGCGGATCATCTGTCCGGTCAGATCTTGGAAGTCCTGGGCCAGCAATATGTTGTTGAGTAACTCTTTTAAACGATTGGAATCGGATTCGCTGCGTTCGATAAACTGCTGAACATCATGGCAAAGCGCCTTAAATTCGTGCAGCTGAATATCTCGACGCATCAGGCGATCCCAGGAAGGCTTAACGGCCTGTACGTTCATGGTAAGGGCATCTGCAAGGGGCAGAGACTCTTCGACGGCGTCCATGGTTTTATTGGCGGCCTGTTCCGTCATGTCGATGACATAATTGAGGCGCTCTTTGGCATCGGGAATTTCGCTATTAGCCAGCTCCACGAGGCGACCGTCCACCTGAAAGTCCACTATGGCACTGTGAAGCTGACGGGTTAGGCGACCCACCTCGTCAAACAGCTCTTTCTGAATCGGGCTGGCGATATCGCGAATTAGCTCATCGGCCATCTCTTGTTGACCCGCCTCTAGCAGATCAACGAGTTGCTTGGCCTGTGCTAGATTGATCAGCCCTGAAGTTTCTGCCTGCATAGCTCAACCTTGATTAACCGAGTCGTTCGAAAATTTTGTCTAACTTCTCTTTCAATGTCGCCGCAGTAAAAGGTTTCACCACATAGCCATTCACACCGGCCTGCGCCGCTGCAATGATCTGTTCCCTTTTCGCTTCCGCAGTCACCATCAACACAGGAATGTGTTTCAGGTTGTCATCAGCACGAATAGCCTTTAACAGGTCGATCCCCTGTGTATAGGGTCTTGAGTATTGATAAATGAACATGAAAACCGAGAACAAACGAAATTAGCTAAAATTTGGCGAGTAAATATTCAGTAGAAAGCCCGCGTATCAAGGTTTATAGCCGATGATGGCTCGGTGAGAGATGGTCAGTTATCATCGGGAAACTGAAAAATCGGGGTTTGAGAAATGAGGCGCGACCATCAAGGTTTACGCCTCTTACTTTGATAAATGATGATGTCTTGCAACTAGCTTTTAAATCGTCTTTAAATGCTATTCACCAACGTCACGTGAGATGTGAACTACCTGGCCAATGATTTCAAACTGACTTTGTTCTGTCATTGGGATCTCTATTGGTGGATAGAAATTATTCTCACTAAGTAACAGCCATGAGCTAGGTTTAACCTGGATACGCTTAACCCATACCTGGTCGCCGTTGCGGATCACGTAGATGTTGCCATCCTTAGGCTGCTTGCGACCAGTGTGTACCACGAGCGTGCTTTTATTAGGGATAGTCGGCTCCATACTATCGCCATTAGCCAGTACCACTGCTAGCTCCTGCTCGTCAAACCCACGCCATTTTAACCATCTACGGCGAAATGCCAGGTACTTTTCAGGACGTTCATTCTCTACAAAACTGCCATTACCCGCTGATACCGCCACCTGATATACAGGTATTAGTGCGTATTCGTCTTTAATGAGTTGATGTTGTTTGGGTGATTCGCCCATATAAGTGCTAGCAGGCTTAATTGATTGGCTTGGAGGAATGTCTGTAAATCCAAAATAACTTGTTCCATCTTGGTACATGGACCCAAACCCTGTAGTAAGCCAATTGATTGATGCACCGGTTGCATTAGCTATCTGGTATAGCCTTTCTATATTTGGCGTTGATTCCCCGACAGAATACTTTCTTATTGCTGTCTCTGATAAAGCGCATTTGTTAGCAAATGCGCGCAAGCTTTGGTCACCGATCAACTCATTTAAGCGGATCCGGAAACTTTCAACTTGTCCCTTTAAAGTTGAAACACTCATTCAAGTTTTTATCCATTCTTTTGCGCAGACACAACTGTTTGAATCAACAGCATTTAATTTTATTTGTGTAGATCTGAGTCTATTTTTTAACTTGAAAGCATTTTTTTGGGTTGACCATCATTTCAAAAAGATGGATTATTAGTCGTGCACATAAACCTGTCATTTCAAATGAACGACTAACAAAAGAGGCCAAAAAAATGCGCAAGAACAACTCACGCATATCTAACGACTGGCACAGGCAAGACATTCTAGCGGAAGTTCGCAAAGCCTGTGGTTCACTTACCAAATTATCAAAAGCCCACGGTCTGGCGTCTAACACACTGCAAAACGCACTCGATAGAAAATGGCCGAAAGGCGAGCAAATTATTGCTGAAGCCATTGGCGTTACCGCTGCTGAAATTTGGCCGAGCCGTTACGAGGATGAGTTTAGCACATCTACTAATAGCAATGTACTGGCACGCGAGGTGGCTTGATGGGGGCACTTAAAAAAACACCCCACCAATGTACGCAGGATACAGCTGACCAGCAATCAACATGCTCCAGCGAACATGCCAAACCGGCGGCACCGCAAACAGCTGACAGTGTTCGTCTTCAACCAACCAAATCCATTGATGCTCAAGCTTGCGAAGCCGAGCATGAAGGAGTGCGATTTGCTTCTGTGGAAGAAGCGAGAGCGCATATTGCAGCTCATCGTCAGTGGGTGTTACAGGAAAAGGCAACGCGGTACCAACACATTCGGCTAGCGCCTTTACGCTGGATGTTGAAGTGTCGGGACGAACTTCGGGTACTAAAACGTCTGGCAAGAGAGTGCGTATTTGTTGCAGCTCAACATGCAAAGCATGAGTGGAAACGAAGATGAAGTTGGTTACATCGCTGTGCAAGGTTTCGGCATCCATTTGTATGAGTGTATTAGGGATTTTAAGCGGTTTACTCATGTCACTTTCCTTGTCGATTGTTGATGTTGCTCAGTGTAGAAAGCTTAGACGTAAAAGCCTAGGTCCACGATTTAGATTTATTTGGAAATAAGAGTTCAGGAGCTGATCCAATGGCAACTAGAAACTGGAAAAAAGTCACTGCCAACAGCCTGAGGCATGCGATGGAATTGTGCTTAGCACATGCCCGTGAGCGGAAAAACCTGTCGGTTGACCGTGTGGCAGATTTAATGGGGTTACCCAATAAATGGACATTATATAAGTGGTTGGAAAATGGGCGTATGCCTTCTGTCTTAATCCGGCCATTTGAACATGCCTGTGGCATTACCCTGATGACACGTTATTTGGCGACCTCGGGTGGACAACTGGTGATTGACATTCCCGCCGGCAAACGCGCTGATGCCAGTGACATTAACGCCGTGCAGGGAAGCTTTAGTGATGCGATGGGACTGTTGATTAAGTTTTATGATGGGCAAACAGAAGCCGAGGAAACCCTGGGCGCGTTAACGCGGTTAATGAGCGGCATTGCCTGGCACCGCGAGAATGTTAATAAGTCATTGACCCCTGAACTGGAACTATTCGGGGGCGAAAATGACTGACATTAATCAATATTTACCATCATCTGAAATCGCTGGTTTACCAGACTGTCCCAAATCACCTCAAGGTGTAGTAATTCGTGCAAGTAAAGAAAACTGGGCGTTCCGCAAGCGCGAAGGTCGTGGAGGTGGTCGTGAATACCACATCAACAGCCTGCCAGCTGCTGCTCGTGCAGCGCTACTCAAGCGCCAAGGCAAGCTGGAGATTGACGGTAAGCTGTTGAATCTGCCTAAACCAGCGCAGCCACGTTATGACCGTGATGCCCTATGGGCGCTGTGGGAACGTGCTGGCGCTAAAGCGCAAGAAACTGCCAAGCGTAAGGTGGAATACGTGCGTGCCTTTTATGCGCTTGTTGAAACAGGTTGTGCCAAGATGGACGCGTATGCCCATATCAGTCGAGAGTTCGAACTTTCAAAATCCACGTTGGTACGAGATGTTTTGAGTGTGAAGGGGTATGACGCTGCCGATTGGTTGCCGCAGCTGCTGACTAAATATCAAATTGGCGCGATGAGCTCAGCTGAGAACCGTCGTGCCTATATTGATGAACAGGCCTGGGCATGTTTCAAAGCTGACTACCTACGTCTCGAACAACCCTCATTCAAAGGTTGTTACTACCGCCTTAAAGATGCCGCCAAAGAAAAGGGGTGGGTGGTTCCGTCAGTGAAAAGCCTTGAGCGTCGCTTAAAAGCAGAAGTACCACACGAGCAACAGGTACTGCTGCGCCAAGGTGAACATGCCTTGATGCAACTGTACCCGCCGCAAGAACGTACCGTTGAAGACATTGTCGCTATGGAATGGATTAACGGCGACGGCTACCTGCACAACGTATTTGTACGTTGGTACAACGGCGAAATTGTGCGCCCTAAAACATGGTTTTGGCAGGACATCCGCACCCGCAAGATCTTAGGCTGGCGTACAGGAATTAGTGAAAATACAGACACTATTCGCTTGAGCCTAATGGATGTTGTGCGCGAGTACGGCATCCCTCGTGAGATCACTATCGATAACACTCGCGCCGCCGCCAACAAATGGCTGACAGGTGGTGTAGCTAATCGCTACCGCTTTAAAGTAAACAAGGACGATCCACTAGGCTTGATCCCGATGATGGGCATTAAGCTGCACTGGTCATCAGTTTACTTTGGCAAAGGCCACGGCCAAGCGAAGCCGATTGAACGCGCCTTTGGCGTGGGTGGTTTGGATGAATTTGTTGATCGTAATACCGCATTAGCGGGGGCATACACTGGGACTAACCCCACCGCCAAACCCGATAACTACGGCAGCAAAGCGATACCTGTTGAAACGTTTATGCAGGTATTGGCTGATGGTATACGCCAATACAATCAGCGGCCTAATCGTCAAACCGAGGTGTGTCGTGGCGTACTGAGCTTTGATGATGCCTTTAACAACAGCTACGCCAATGCCGTCGTGCGCAAACCTAATGCGGAGCAAGTCCGCATGCTGATGCTGAGTGCAGAAGCCGTACGCGTTGGTCGTCATGCCACCGTGACGCTGGATGCTGGCGGCTGTATTGCTGGCCGCAAGAACCGTTATCACCATGACGCCTTATTCCAACACATCGGTAAAAAAGTGGTGGTGCGCTTCGACCCCGACAACCTGCAATCGTCTGTGGTGTGTTACACGCTCAACGGCCTATTGATTGGCGAAGCAGCATGCATTGATAAAACCGCTTTTGGCGACACCGATGCTGCCCGCGAACACAAACGCCATCGTACGCAGTTTGTGAAGGCCAACAAATTGGCTGCTAAGGCTAATCAGCAGATGGATGCTATTGAGGCCGCTGAATTGATGCGCCGAACGGAGCCTGATACTCCAACAACCCCTGCCCCAGCAGCCAGTGAGCTGGTTCACCTGCGCCAAGGTAACACTGTGCGCAAAGTGACCTTAGACACTGATACCGAAGAACAATTTGATAGCGAAACCGCATTTGCAGCTGGAGTTGCTCAACTCATGGCTGCCAAAAAGGCCCGTGAACTTTAAGGAAGGAAACCGCCCTATGAATAATGTCGTTGTAATTGAACAATCACTGAACCAACAACAGGTGATCGACCAACTCAAACCACTGCTTGATGATGGGACCATTAATCAAACTCAACTAGCCAAAGAGATTGGCAAGTCTAGCTCTGTGGTTAGTCAGTACCTAAATGGCACTTATACCGGTCGTGTCGCAGAGGTTACAGAACAGCTAAATAAATGGTTGCAGCTGCGCAATGCCCGTAAAAGCCAGATTGTAGCCCCTGGGTTTGTGGAAACTCAAACCGCTAAGCAAATCTTAAATGCGCTGAACTACGCCCATGCTGCAGAGCTTATCAGTGTGGTGTTTGGTGCCAGCGGTGTGGGTAAGTCCACCACCTGTCGCCAATACATTAGCAGCAATAACAACTGCTGGATGATCACCGCATCACCCGCCGTCAGTGGTATTGGTGAATGCTTGTATGAAATCGCCTTGGAACTCGGCATGGACGATGCGCCGAAGCGCAAAGGTTCTCTGTCTCGTGCGATTAAGCGCCGTCTTAGTGGTACAGGAGGCCTACTGGTTGTCGATGAAGCAGACCATCTTGATTATCCATCGCTTGAAGCCTTACGCATTTTACAGGAGCAAACGGGCATAGGTTTGGTCTTGGTCGGTAACAACCGTGTATACAGCCAACTGACAGGGGGACGTCGTAATGAAGACTTTGCTCGCCTGTTTAGCCGCGTAAGTAAAAAAGTTGGCATTCATAAGGCCAAGCAAAATGACGTCAATGCCATTGCCAATGCGTGGCAGATCAA
Source organism: Shewanella sp. KCT (assembly GCF_007636505.1). NCBI lineage: Bacteria > Pseudomonadati > Pseudomonadota > Gammaproteobacteria > Alteromonadales > Shewanellaceae > Shewanella > Shewanella sp. KCT. Next base: position 2,860 of record NZ_LVDJ01000015.1, on the reverse strand, counting down.
TAACCAACCCGCCCGTAATTTACTGCAAAAAATTGCAGAGCGCCCAGGAGCGCTGCGTAACCTCAACCAAGTGCTTCGCCTGGCTGCAACTATGGCAAATGGCGTAGGTAAAGCGATTGACGAGGCACTGATTAAACAAGCGTTTCGAGAACTGGAAGGAGATGCCTAATGATGCATCAGCAAACTGCTTTTAACGTGGTAACCGCCCTGCGCCTGCGCGGTATGAAGGTGCTGAGTCGTAAAAACAAGGTGATCCACATTGACCGCCCCACCAAAGAGCTTCAGGCCATGGCGGTCGACATCATCGAAAACATTAAAGGTATACGCCGTCGCAGTGGCGCGGTGCAATTTCACGGCGTCACAGTGCGCTGGAACGAGGAGTAAACCCCATGGCAAAACTCATTATAGAAATCAACGACGCAGATGCAGGCAATGTCGGTGTGTTCGAAGTCAACATGAAGACTGAGGGGGCAGCTGAGGATAAGCGCACCTTGTCAGATGCGGTTGTAGCAACGCTGGCGAATAGCATGAAGTCGGTTTTACCTGAAATCACCAAAACCATCGTAGAGCGAGCAGGTGGTCGCCAGGTTGTAAATACCGAAGTCGTGCAAGGGCAATCTTTGGCTGAGGCCTTAGCCAAACATGAAGCATCAAGAAAAATGCATTAATTGAGGGGTGAACTGAATATGAATAATCAAACAAACGCTATTCCTGCTGGTTATCGCCGTAACGCCATCGGAGACCTGGTGGCAGAAGAACGCATTAAGCCAGTGGACAAGTTGCGAGACGAAGTGGTGGGCAATGTCGTCACTAAGGCCAAAGCGCTTCGTCAGGCCATGCTGGATTTTAAGTTGGCCACCATGGGAGAGATCTCTGACTTCGTCGAGTTGTCAGCCAGTGAGTATGGGGCCAAGTATGGCGGTAAAAAAGGCAATGTAGCCCTGACCAGTTTTGATGGTCAGTACCAGGTGCGCCGCGCAGTGGGCGAGCATCGCGTTTTTGATGAACGTATCCAAACCGCTAAGGCCCTAATCGATGAGTGCATCCACTCCTGGTCTGGTGGGGCAGATACTCGCCTAATGGCTATGGTCGAGCATGCGTTTCGCGTCGACCAGCAGGGTCGCATTAACGTCAATCAGGTGCTCAGTTTACGACAGCTCGACATCGATGATGACAACTGGAAGCAAGCCATGGATGCCATTGCTGATGCCATTCAGATCACTGGTACCAGTGAATACCTGCGCCTGTATGAGCGCCAGCCCAATGGCAAGTACGTCCAAATCTCAATGGATATCAGCAGCCTTTAATCGCAAGTTCAACATAGTTTTAAGGGGAATTAAATCGTGTTTAAGACCAATGCTTTTAAAGAGAATCACCGCTACCAGGAACCGGCTGCAAAAGCGGCAGAGTTGGAACGTGAGGGGAGCTACACCCAAGCGGCTGAGTTTTGGAATATGGCGCGTCAGAACGCCAATACATTTGAAAATCAAGCCTGGGCCAGACTCAGGGAGGAATTTTGCCGTAATTTTGGACGGCGCGTAGAACTGGCTGGCAAACAAGCAATGAGGGCGGCGTAATGGGCAACATTTCCGCTTTGCTTAACGACAATGAGGCCAGTCTTGATGCGGTGGCCTTTAAGCTGCGCCTGGCCGAACTGATGGCGCTGGAGCTGGCAGCGCTTCGCGAGCAGCTTGGGCTGCTGGCCTGCGACACCCCGCACCTGTGCCTGCAACTGTGCGGCACCATGCTCATCGAGTTACGCGGCTTTAAGTCGGCCCCCATGTGCGACAAACGTAAGGCGCTGTTTTATGCCGCCAAGCGCGCACTGGACGCGATGGAAAGGCTGGAGCGCGCATTGGACGCGACAAGCCTGGCGACAGAAGGCCCGAGCGAGTAACCCAAGCGAAACCACCGGCATGCGTGCCGGTTGGTCTGCCTGGTGTAGTGACCGGGCACTGATGAGCAGCTAAGGAATTGAAATGAAATCAACTGATGAAGGAGTACAGCGCGACTCCACAAATAGCGTAAAAAGCAGCGTCGAAAAAAAGGGATGGCTACTCAGTAAACATCCCCTTGCAGGCAAGAGGGTGTATGACCCAACTAATAAATGCGATCGATATTATCCTCGTTATGTAAGGTCTGCCATTGACGGCGAAGCACCTTTAAATGATGAGTGATTCTATCTTCTATTTGATCATCGCGTCCCATTGTAGCTGGTGCTATGACACCGGCGTTGATGTCGGCAATCGTGAGGTTTACGGCAAGTTCAAAGAGTTTTGATGGTTCCATGGTTTTTCCCTTAAGTGTTTGTTGGCGCAATTACTTTAGGGGAATCGGTGGCGGAAATAAACCTCCGCCACCTTTTGCGAAACGCCGTGAGGCGTCTGCCGAGTGTTGTGGCTCGGCACTGATGAGCAGCTAAGGAGATAGTCCCGATGAGCACGAATGAAATAACTTTTGATCGTTATGGGCGTATGAATTACCACCCTGATTTTCATGCTAAGCACAAGTCACCTTGGACAACGGCTGATGAAAAATACCTTGTAGAAAATTATGAAAAAATTGGCCCTGAAGAAATGAGTCTTACGCTGGAACGTACAATTCATACGGTTATGACAAGAGTGTACCAGTTACGCAAAAAAGGGCTGATGCCAACTGTTAAACCTGTTGGACAGCGTAAAACACATAAACGCCTTTTGCACTGTAACCCAAGTGTAATTGGTGATCACCCAGGACAAGGATCGGCAGGTCGATGAAAACTAGATCTCGCCAGACTAAGCGCCAAAGGGAATTGCTGCAGTACGTGATGGACTGGATAGCGCCGCCGCGTACTAGCTTGGATCGTAAACAGGAACTGGCC
>NZ_LVDJ01000014.1:0-112631 GCF_007636505.1 Shewanella sp. KCT | reverse complement strand
TAATCAAATCAGAGGCCTGCTATATGAATATGGCATTGTCATCGCAAAAGGCAAAGAAAGCCTTAAAGCAGCATTACCTGACTTAATTGAAGATGCAGAAAATGGATTAACCGAAAGAGCTCGAGTCCACTTTACGCTGCTACACCAAGAGTGGGGCGCGATTGATGAAGCCATAAAGTCATCAGAAAAGGATATCAAACAGCAAGCCCTGGCTTCCGAAGGAGCTAAACTACTAATGCAAATAAAGGGAATAGGAGAGATTACGGCAACAGCCGTAGTCTCTTTTGCTGGTAATGGTTCGTCCTACAAGAATGGTAGACATTTTTCAGCCAATATCGGTTTAGTACCTAAGGAACATTCAAGCGGTGGAAAACAAAGTCTTGGTGGGATAACCAAGCGAGGTAACCGTTACCTCAGGAAGCTACTCATTCAATGTGCTTGGTCGATTATCAGGCACTGTAAAACAGCGCAAGATAGGTTGTCTGTTTGGGTTAAAACGCTCATCGAACGGCGTGGCAGTCACAAGTCTGCAGTCGCGCTGGCTAATAAGTTAGCAAGAACTGTTTGGGCCATTCTATTTAAGAAAACAGAGTTCAGAGCTGTTTAAATTTAAAGTTTAGAGTAAAGCAAACCATGTACTGCTAAATAGTAATGTAACAACAGGTAATACCGGCCTCTACAACCCCTGAGAGAATCCATGAACCAAAGAGTTCGGACGGACGGTTAAGGCGTAGAGGCGCGGTTCTCATTAAGGCCAGAGCACAAAGATGCTCATAAACAGGTCGGATATACGGATGCAGTAATATCTTTTGTTACTAACAAATTAGCTATTGAATCTATCGAGGTGTCCATATATGGAGGGAATGCCAAAAAATGTAGGGAACATTTTTGGCCCTGTTTCGGAAGCTCACCGGCGCACCTACACCGAGTTATCTGTCTCTTCGATTTAGCCGCATTTGGTATCCATTAGCTTGATTAAGCGCATATTTTGGGGATGAGGGAGTGTTAGACTTTCGGCTCTAGCCGTCATCAGATATGGAATAATCCTTGTGTGAATAATGCCTGTCATAGGGGTGAAAGATACTTGACTAAAACTAGGGGAAATGAGCACAAGCCTAGTGTATTGTGTTAATTTTTAAGGCGTTTGTAATAGATTCCTTGCACTAACTTCACTCCAAATTGCGTCTCCCGCTTCTGGAACAGTAATCAAGATCCAGACAAGACCTAGTAGAATACAGCAAACGCAGATCGATATTAATCCAGCAACAACTCTTCTGCGCGTTTCATTTGCTAGATAGTACTTAGGAAAAAAGACAGAGATTCCCGAGTACTTGAGCAGGAAGGGGACTTCTTTTCCACATTTGTGCAAAGTGGAAAGACCAATGGCCGCAGCTAGCCCCGAAATAAATCCAACTAACCAAATTCCGACAAAAATGTTCGCAATGAAATCCATGCTCATAAGAGATATAACGCCTTGCTATGGGACGAGAGTTGGCTTGCTAAACTTGGTGAGGAAGGAACCCGAGCAAGCCGTTTCGAGTCCCATCCATTGGCAGCTTGTTATAATTTCCTACAAATATTTTTCAAACCAAGATACTAATTCTTCGTTTGCAGCTGCTTTGTTGTTCATTAAACCATGATCATCCCGAGGATAGACCACAAGTTTATGTGGTATTTCATTTTTTGATAAAGCTGCCGCTAGCTCAATTGAGCTATTCACTGGTACCCGTTTATCATTTTCGCCATGCAAAAGTAAAATAGGAACATCATGGGGTAACTGATCTACCCATTTTAATACTGAGCGTTTCTCTAATTCTGCAATCTTGTTTTTCTCATAATTTGGAATTCGATGAACAAAAACTTTCTCCATCTCAGGGCGAAAATCTAGTTCTTTCAATAGATCTGTAGGGCTGGCAATAGTTGCTATTGCTTTAATAATTTTTGAATGTCTAGCAGCTAAAAATGTTTGCATACCACCTCGGCTCGCACCAAACATGCCGATACGGTTTGAGTCTGCATTTTTAATTTTTGGAATATACTTTAATAATTCAGTGACATCATTTACATCCTTGCCACCAAATTCATCAAGTAAAATGTCTTTTGAACTCGATTGTCTATATTGACTACCAATGATCACAAACCCTTCATTGGCGATGGGAAATAAGTTGTGCATCATAGAACCAAACACAACGGAGCCGAAACTGCCATTTCCTCCCCGATTGTATACCAAAACTGGTAATGCTTTCTTATTAGGTGACTTGGGTTTAATCAAATAGCCATCGATATCAAGTCCATCCACTTGATATTTAAATGTAATGCAGGATAGGTTTTGCCTATAGTGATTAAACTTGTGTTCTCCAAACATTGAATCGAATTGCGCCATTCCTTTTGCTAATTTTTCTGTTGATTTAATCCTTTTTTTACGCTGGCTTTCTATAAAGCTTCGCCATGAATCATAGTCAGAAAAGATGGACCTAAAACAATCGAGTTGCTCTGTTATATTCTCGTCAGCAATTAATTCCTCTGCATTGCTAGCAAATGACGAAAAAAATAAAATACAAATTAAAAGATATTTTTTCACATAAACTCCTTTTTCTGTGATTGATTGAACTTAGACAAATGGGGTTAGAGTAGAGTTTTTAAGCGGCTTAGTTCGCACACATTATGATTGGCTTCTTCTTTCCCTAAATGGCGTACCCGTTAGCTTGATTACGAGTTTGCCCGGCTCTGTCCTTGGTTGGTCATACTTTAATCTACCTTATTGGCAGGACTCAATAGATGTATCACATTTTTACGGCGAATTTTAATTAAGAAAGAATGACTTGTATTTGCGGGCATCAGATATCGTTAAATCGAAGAGACGTTAGACACCCAGTGTAAACACGATTTTGGCCCTCGGCGGCAGGGAAGCCGCCGTGGAGCGTATAGGGACATATTCACAGCGTGCCAAAATAGTGTTTGCACGATCCCCGCCGGGCAGGCGTTAGGTTGCCATGAAGGTGCGAGCTTCAAATTCTCGTTCAAACACCACTTCAGCTAAGGGCTGAAATCTTCAAAGGCTAAGCATACGCCGCTGAGTATGCAGATCAAAAACCTAATTTTGCCTCGTAAATGCTTGGCAAATATTCTGCTCGCCTATCTGCTTGGCACGCTTGAGTGCCACCTCGGCATTACTCAGGTACTGCTCCAGGTTTTGGCCCGTCTGGTAGCTGGCGATCCCCATGCAGATCCCTGTACCCAGGCCGATCTCGTTGAGGCCATTTAACGACTTCACTGCGAAGTGGTGGGCGTCGTCCGAGCTGGTGTCCGGCAGTATCACGATCAGCTTGCCCAGCTGCCAGTGTGACATCTGGTAGTTGACCGGCAGGGTCCTGAGGATATGGATCTCCACCTCGCGCTGACGGTTTTCCAGCTGGCCGATATCACTCATGTGGCTCAGCATGCTCTCGGCGGTGATGTCGATCAGCAGCAGGCTAGAGTGCTCGCGGCTGACGGGGCTGAGTGACTTGAAGTAGTCGTCCAGATCCCTGAGGTTCACCAAGATGGCGCTGCGGTGGGGGATGAAGTCGCCGGTGTCTTGCAGCAGGGCGCGCTTCTGCGCCTGCTCCAGGGTGCAGACGATATGTTCTATCTCACCGGCGGCGTCCAGGTGGCCCTTGAGGGTCGCCTGCAGGCAGGTGTTCTCCTTGCTGTTGGGGTCACAGAGGATCTGCCCCTTCCAGCTGCCCTGTAGCAAGATCTGCTGGGTGATCCTCGGCCACTGGGAGCTGAGGTCGTTGTTGAGCAGATCCGTGAGGTTCTTGCCCTGAATGTCGTGGATGGAGACCAGCTGCATGAAGGCCTGGTTGGCCAGCTCCAGCATGCCGTTAGCCTGCACCAGGGCGCAGGGGATGGCGTTGTCGTTCAGTAGCTCGTTGAGCTTGGCCTGATGCTGGACCTTTCTCAGCTGAGACACATCTTCGAAGGTGACCAGATAGTACTTTTCCTGACGGCTGCGGCGCGGCGAGCTGGTGACAGTGATCGCCAGATGGCTACCGCCGGGCGAGTCGAAGTCGATGACGCCTTGCCACTTGTGATTAGCCTCAAGCTGGGCGGCGACCTCGGCGTACTGCTCGTTCTCGAACTGCAGGATCCGCTGCAGGTTACGATCTTGCAGCTCGTCCAGGGGCAGGCATAGTAGCTCGGCGGCCTTCTCGTTGGCGGTCATCACCCGGTTCTTGTCGTTGATGATCACGCAGCCGATATCCTGGTGGAACAGGCGGTGGGCCAGCTCGATACTGTATTCCCGCGAGCGCTGGCCGATGCGATAGGAGTGGCTCAGCAGGATCAGCGCCAGTGCCAGCAGGGTGAGCACCACTGCGCCGACGATTAAGATGTTGCGCCACTCGGAGAACAGCTCGGCGATGGCGTCGTTGCGCACATAGGAGACCAGGTAATATTCCCGGCGCGTCTCATACTGGGTGGTCAGCTCTATCTTTAGGTAGACGAAGGTGGCGTCGTCGCCATGGAACTGGCCGAAGTTGCTCATGGCCATCTTGCGCCACAGCGCCGGATAGGTCTGGCGCAGGCTGCCGCCCATGGTATCTGGGATGCGGTTGATGGTCGGCTTGCTCTCGGCGCCGGCATACAGCAGTCCCTGGGTGTCGAGCATCATGAGCGGCGACTCGGCGCTGGAGTAGGCGGGCTTGATGCTTTTCAGCATACGGCTCATGGACTGATAGGTCAGCAGGTAGCCGCGCACGCTCTGGTCGGGATTCTCAAGCCAGGCCAGCTGATACAGGTAAGGCTCTAGCTTGCCCTTGATGGGGGTAAACTCCAGCGGCGAGGTGTAGACCTCGTTGCCGCCCATGTTGCGCGCGCCGCCGAGCAAGGAGGGTGGTAGCGGGTCGCGGCTAAAGTCGTTGGTGGTGGAAAACTTATACTTGCCCTGGGGATCGAACAGGGCGATATCGAGCAGCTCGGGGATGTTGCGTATCATCACCTCCCAGCTCTGTTGTAGCTTAAGCTGACGCACCTCGCTGGGGATGGTCAGGTAGCGCTTGAGTAGCTCATCGTTGGCAAACATCTGGGTGCGGAACTGCTGGAAGGAGACCTTGTCGGCGATCAGGGTGCCGACAGATTGCAGTTCGCTGTATCTCTGGGTGGCCCAATCTTCCTGCAGGCGACGCTCGCCCAGGGTGATGATGACGTTGGTGAGGAGCAAGACGCTGATCAGCAAGATGATGATCTGGGTGACCACCGAGAAGATGCGTTGCGCAGACCAGTGCAGCCCCTGTCCGGCGATCAGTTGTGGTTGTTTCTGCGTCAGCATTGCAAGCGGTGTTTCCCCAGTGATTTTGCGGCTATGTTAGCATGATTTTCGCCGCAGAACACAGTCGGTTACAAACCGGCAACGCCCCGGTAAATCATCGGATGACGCCCAGGTAAATTAACCGACGACGCCGAGCTTTCTGTGTTTAAACTGCGCCTTGACATCGAGCACCAGGGCGCGGCATCTGTCGATATCCACCCCTTCCAGGCCCTCGATGGCCGACACCTGCACCTGGTCGATATAGCGAGGTGCCATACGGATAAAGTCCCACAGTGACTCATAAGCGCCCTTGAGCTTGGGCTGACAGTGTCTGAGGTAGGCGGCCTCGGTATCGGCGTTGAGCGAGATGGAGAGGGCGTCGACCACCTCGGCCAGCTCAGGCAGTATGTTGCGTCGGTGAAACAGGTTGCCAAGCCCGTCGGTGTTGACCCGCACTCTGCCGCCGCGGCGCTTGATCTCCCTTGCCACGCTAAGCAAGGTGGCTAGGTTGAGGGTAGGCTCGCCGTAGCCGCAGAACACATATTCGTCGAACTGGCTCACTTCGCCCAGTAGGGGGATGAGCTCATCGGCTTTTGGCTGATGGTCGAGATCAAGCTGATACTCATGTACCTGCTTGCTGCCGTTATGTTTGGGGCAGAACTGGCATCTCAGGGTGCAACGCCCCGTGATGTTGAGGTAGCGGCTGTTGCGAATGTCGTAGATTAAGGTGGACTGGATCATGGTACTCAAAGCTGTGATTGACTGGCCCTTGGCAAAATGAGTTGCAAGGAGAATGGCAGGAGTCTAGCGCGTTTGGCGCGGCGAAAACCTCTGCTGGATCAAAAAGGGAGGCTAAGCCTCCCTTTGAATCTAGATTGATTAGGACTGCTCGCCCTCGACGCTATGGCTACGGGGTTGCCACCACCAACGGAACAGACGGCCGGTGAGTTGCCTGATATCGTTGAGTATGATGTAGAGCACGGGCACCAACACCAGGGTCACCACGGTGGAGAAGAGGATACCGAAGGCCAGCGAGGTGGCCATAGGGATCACAATCTGCGCCTGTAGGCTGCGCTCGAGGATGATGGGCACCAGACCGACGAAGGTGGTCATAGAGGTGAGGATGATCGCCCGAAAACGATAACAGCCTGCGTCTATGGCGGCCTCTTTAAGCGGCAGGCCCTGAGCGCGGGCGCGGTTGACAAAATCCACCAGGATCAGCGAGTCGTTTACCACTACCCCGGCCAGCGCCACGATACCACACAGGCTGAGCACGCTCATGGAGAGCCCCAGGATGAAGTGGCCGAACAAAGCGCCTATGATACCGAAAGGGATCACCGACATGATGATCAGCGGCTGGCTGTAGGACTTGAGCGGAATTGCCATCAGCGCATAGATGGTGAACATGGCAAAGAAGAAGCCCTGGATCAGGCCTATCATGGCGCTCTGCTCATCGGCGCTGCCACCATCTAGCGTGGTGGATATGTGGCGATACTTGCTCTCAAGGTAGGGCAGGAAATCCTTCTGGATCTCACCCACTACCTTGGAGGGCTCGACCACATTCTTGTTGGCGTTGGCGATAACCGTGATGGCGCGGCGGCCGTCGACACGGGTGATCGACGAGTAGGAATCACCCAGCTCTATGTCGGCCACGCTGGAGAAGGGCACCGAGGTGCCTTGGGGCGTGCGGATCATCATGTTTTCCAGATGCCCCAGGGTGCGGCGCTGCTCCAGTGGGTAGCGCACCATTACCTTGACCTCCTCCTTGTTGCGCAGAATACGCTGGGCCTCATAGCCGTAGAAGCCGTAACGCACCTGGCTGGCCAGATCCGACAGGGTCAGCCCCAGGGCCTCGGCCTCGGGCTTGATCGCCAGGCGGATCTCGTGGCTGCCGGAGGAGTAGTTGTCCGAGATGTCATACACCCCCTCGTAGGTGCGCAGCTTCTGTTTCAGCTCGTCGGCGGCCTGGGAGAGCTGCTCGAGATCGCTCGAGGTGAGCCTGAAGGAGATATCGCCGCCGGCGTCGTTGGTGCTGGCATTAATGTTGAGCTTCTTCACCGAGATCAGCTCAGGCAGCGCCTTGCGCCAGGCATCGGCGATGGTGACGCCGTCCACGTCTCTGTCTTCACCCTTGGTCAGCTCGGCGAAGATGAAGGCAGAGGTGCGCGAGCCCATGTTGATAAAGCTGTGCTTCACCACAGGGTAGCCGTACTCGTCTTCCATCTGATCGTTCATCACATAGAGGGCGTTCTCTATCTCCTTGACTACCTTGAGGGTGTTGGCCTCTGAGCTGCCCACATCCATCTCCAGCCGTACCTGAATGAAGTCAGACGGAATATCAGGGAAGAAGACCCAGCGCACCTTACCGCTGGCGACCAGTGCCACCGAGAGGATGAGCACGCCGACGAAAGTGGCGACCACATTGTATCTGTGCTCGATACAGCGACCGATGAAGCTGCGGTAGCTGTGGTGGATGAAGTGTTGCACCTTGTTGTTGAGCGCCGTCTTGAAACGCACAAACAGGTTAGGGTTAGGGTTCGGGCGACGTGGCTTTAGGTGAGCCAGGTGCGCCGGCAGAATAAGCTTGGATTCCACCAGTGAGAAGGCGAGACAGAGGATCACCACCAGGCCGATGGACTTCCAGATGATCGCCATGGGGCCAGATACCATCAACATGGGGATGAAGGCGGCTATGGTGGTCAATACGCCGAAGGTGGCGGGCATGGCGACCTTGTGGGCGCCCTTGATCACATTGTCCAGCGAGTGGCCGTGGCGCTCGATCTCCGTGTAGGCACTCTCGCCGATGACGATGGCATCATCCACCACTATCCCAAGCACCAGAATGAAGGCGAACAGGGTCAGCATGTTGATCGACAGCGAAAAGGGCTCCAGTGGCATCAGCAGCATGGCGCCGAGGAAACAGACAGGCAGGCCCACCATCACCCAGAAGGCCAGACGCAAGTCGAGGAACAGCGCCAGAATGATAAATACCAAGAGGGCGCCATAGAACATGTTCGACAGCATCATGTTGAGACGGCCCTTGAGGTAGTGGGTCAGGTCGCCCCAGGTATCTAGCTGAGCAGTGGCCGGCAGGGTGGCGCGGCGCTCCTCCACATAGGCTTTCACCTGAGAGGAGATATCCAGCGCGTTCTGATCGTCGACGCTCAGCACCTCGATAATGGCCGCCGGCTTACCGTTGAAGCGGGTGTATTCCAGACGCTCCTCGAAGTCGTCGCGAATGTTGGCCACCTCGGGCAGCATGATGCGGCTGCCATCCTTGCGGGTCTTGACCACTATCTTGGCAAAGTCGTCGCCGGTGTAGGCCTGGCCCTTGGTGCGCAGCAATATGTCGCCATCCTCGGCGCGGATCGAACCGCCGGGCAGGTCGATGGAGGAGTTACGCACCGCCATCGCCACGTCGGCGAAGCTGAGGCCATACTCACGTAGCTTGTCTTCGGAGACCTCTATGCCTATCTCATAGTCACGCACCCCGGTGACTTGTGCGCGGGTGACGGCGGGTAGAGCGGTGATCTCCTCACGTATGCTCTTGGCCAGCTCTTTCATCTCGTGCAGGTTCATGTCGCCATACACTGAGACCCAGATAACGTTGTTTTCCGGCTTGATGCGGAAGATGTTGGGCTTCTCGATATTGTCGGGAAAGGTCGCGATGGCGTCGATGCGCAGCTTGGCCTCGTCGAGGATATCCTGGGGATCGAAGCCGTCCTCCACCTCTATGGTGACGCTGCCTGAGCCTTCGCTGGCGACCGAGGTCACCTTCTTGATGCCGCTGATATCCTGGATCGCCTCTTCGATCTTGATGTTGATCCCCTCTTCGATCTCCTGAGGGGCGGCGCCTGGATAGGCCACGGAAATTTGCAGATAGTTGAGCTCGAAGGAGGGGAAGACCTCCTTATTGATCAGCAAGGTGCTGAACAGGCCGCCGATAAGCAGCGCAAACATCAAGAGGTTGGCCGCCACGCTGTTGCGGGCGAACCAGGCAATGATGCCCTTATTGGTATTGGTCTCCATTACTGATCACCTGCTGCCACTAGGGTCTGCTGGCTGTCATCCTCTTTGTCCTGGTTCTGAGACTTGTCCTCTTCGCCGATCACCTTCACCAGCTGACCGGTGGCCATGTTGTTAATGGTGGTCAGTGAGATGCGCTCGCCATCTTTCAGGCTGTCCTTGATATAGACCTTGTCGATATCGCTGCGTACCACGTTGACCTCACGCATCTCTAGCGTGTTGTCGTCGCGTACTACGGCGACCTGGTGATCCCTGACAATATAGCGGGGCAATTTGACTATCCCCTCAACGGTGCGGCCCTTGATGATGGCGTTGACGAAGCTTCCGTATTTCAGCGGCAGCTGGCCTTCAGTCTTGTTCTCTCTTAAGTAAGGGTCTTTCACCTCGGCCACCAGATAGACCATGCGGTTGTCGGCGTCGATCACTCCTTCGCTGCGCACTATTTGGCCTGTCCAGTTTACCGTGCGACCCGCCAGTTCGGCGCTCAGGGTCACCTGGGTATCGGGGTTGTCGATAGATTCCAGGTAGGCCAGCTCATGGTTGGCCAGCGGCAGACGGATCTCGGCGGTGCGGGTGTCGTACAACTCGCCCAGGTTAGTGCCCAGGGTGACATACTGGCCCAGATCTACGTTACGGGACTTGATGATGCCGTCGAACGGCGCGCGTATGGTGGTGCGCTCCAGGTTACGTTGGGCGCGGGCCAGGGCGGCCTCGGCAAACTTGACGTTGGCCTGCTCCTTCTTGAGCTGTGGCACACGCAGGCCAAGCTCTGGCGGCACGCCGCCGTCGTAGCCCTTCCAGTCGTTCTTGGCCACTTCGCCGCGGGCGATCTCTTCATCCAGCGCCGCCTTGGCCTGGGCCAGGGTGGCCTGAGCCTGCATCAGATCCGCCTCGTAATCCGAGGGTTCGATCTGCGCCAGCATATCGCCGCGCTTGACTATGCCACCGGCGACAAACTTGTCCGAGATGGTCAGCATGCGTCCTTGCACCTCTGTGACCAGCTGGGTCTTGTTCTTGGGGAGCACCACGCCGTAGGAGGGCAGGTTTAATGAAACGGTTTCACTTCGTACCGGCATCACGTCCACTATGGGAACCGGCATCTCTTCCTCTTTCTGCTCTGGGGCTTCCTGAGTACTCATCAAGAGGGCGGCAAGCAGGCCGAAGACGATCAGGATGAGAAAAGGGGGGAAAACTCTTCGTAGGATAATTTTTATCATTGACTTCATGCTATTCCGTGCTGAGCTGAATGCCCTATAAATTACCAGAGTCTCCTCTGTGCGCAAAAGTCTTTTTGTAAATAAAATGTGTCAAACCCACTCTGTTAAACCAATTTAACATATTGAAAATCAAGTGAAGCTGGTGACACTTGCTACCAATTTGTTAAAACGCCATAAAAAAAGCGCCCCCTTAGGGACGCTTAATTGCCGAGACGGCGGGCGTTTGACAAGCTTAACGCTAGCGTTTCTTCTTGGATTTCTTCGGGCTCTTCTTGTCGCTGCTCTTCACCTTCTTCTTGGTGGGCACCTTAGCTTCCTTGTGCTTAGGGCGCAGCGAGTCGATCACCCGGCGTTTCAGCGGCTGCTCGATATAGCGCTCAATTTTGGCGACGACGCGCATGTCGTGGGCCTCCACCAGTGAGATGGCCGTGCCCTTGTTGCCCGCGCGGCCGGTGCGACCGATGCGGTGCACATAGGTGTCTGCCGAGCGCGGCATGTCGAAGTTGATCACATGGGTGATGCCGTCGATGTCGATACCACGGGCCGCCACGTCGGTGGCCAGCAGCACGTTAACCTCGCCCTTGGTGAAGCGGCCCAGCGCCTGAAAACGTGCCTTCTGTTCCATGTCGCCACGCATGAAGGCGCAGTGAATTCCGGCCTGTTGCAGTTGACCTTCCAGGCTGGCCACTATCTCGCGGGTTTTGACGAAGACGATGGCGCGGCTGACCTCTTCACGCTTGAGGATGTCGCACAGCAGGGCAAATTTATGATCTTTGTCGTCGGCCAGATGCATCCATTGATGGATCTTGGCCTTCTCGCTGCGGGGCGGCTTGGTTTCTATGGTCACAGGATTGGTCAGCAGCATCTCGGCGAAGCGGCTCACACCGCCGCCTTCCAGGGTCGCCGAGAACAGCATGTTGTGCTTACGCTGTTGCGCCTCGATGGCGATAGACTGCACCGCCGAGGAGAAGCCCATGTCCAGCATGCGGTCGGCCTCGTCGAGCACCAAGATCTCCACCGATTGGGCGTCGAAGAGTTCCTTGTCCAGGTACTCCATCAGACGGCCGGGTGTGGCCACCAGAATGTCGATATTTTCCTTGAGCGCCTGCTCCTGCGGAGCGTAAGGCACACCACCTGTGATGATGGCGATATCCAGTCCCAGGCCGGTGGCCAGATGGCAGGCGTATCTGTGTACCTGGCTGGCCAGCTCACGGGTTGGAGCGAGGATCAGCACGCGCGCTTGGCCCGAGTAGCGGCGAGGGAAGTCCAGCAGATGTTGCAGCGCCGGTAGCAGGAAGCTGGCGGTCTTGCCTGTGCCTGTCGGTGCCCTCGCCAGGATATCTTTGTGCTCCAGGGCTAGGGGGATCGTCTGTTGCTGGATGGTGGTCGGGGCAAGATGGCCCATCGCCTTGAGCGACTCGAGCAGGGTGTCGTCAAGGTGGAAATCTTCAAATTGCATGCGCTGCGTCTCTCTAAATAATAGCGGCGCATTATACACCCAAACCTGAGTAAAGTGCGAGGTCGCTCGCCTAGTAGATTCGCTGCGCCTCAGAGCTTGAGGTAGAAGTCTTGGGTCAGGGCGATCATAGCCTCGCTGTAGGCGCCTGAGGCATCGCGTATGCTGAGGTGCTTCGCCTCTATTGCTTCGCTAGGCTCGGCGATCGAGACGTCGTGGCTCAGGCAGAGCAGATGCCTTTGAGGCGCCTTGCTGGGCGCTGTGGTGATGTCGACTCTGGCATTTAGCTGCAGCTCAAAATCGGCAAGCTGGGGTAGAAATCGTCCCAGACTGGCATTTGGCAAAATCAGGCTCGCCTTGCCCGTGGGGGCCAGCAGCTGCTTGATGGCTGACAATAGCTGGTCAAATGTCAGGCTGTCCGTGTGTCTGGCCTGGGCGCGTTTGCTGCACTGAGACTGAGGCCCGTTGTCGAAATAGGGCGGATTGCAGAGGATATGGTCGAACTGAGTTTGAGCCTGAGTCTGAGCAAAGGGATACCAATCCAGCAGATCCGCCTGGATCAATGTGATGCGATCGCTCCAGGGACTCTGGTCGATGTTGTCTTTGCAGTCCTGAGCCGCCAGGGGGTCTATCTCCAACGCCTGTATCACCGCCTCGCTGCGCTGGGCCGCCATCAGGCTCAGCAGACCACTGCCGGCGCCGATATCCAGTATGGTTTTGGCCTGGGTGAGTGGTGCCCAGGCGCCCAGCAGGACGCCATCTGTGCTGACGGGCATGCCGCAGTGGCTGTCATCGACGTGAAATTGCTTGAAGGTAAAGGGCATGGCCTTGCGTCTGGAGTAGGGGTTCTTGGAGCGCATTGTACGTGATAGCGCTAAACGCAGAAAGTCCGCTGTTACAAGGGCGCAAAACAGTGAATCTTGCTAGGACCAAATGTTGCCTGGTGTGAAGGGTGAAAACAGTGTGTGGCGAGTTTGTTAAAATTAGGCTCTCATTTGCATCGATCTGGCGCCGTAATCTTGTGTCTCGGTGGCCTTTTTGCTAATAGTAGGTCCTCCTGTCGGGGCTGAAAGCCTTGATTTGAGCTAGGTAAGCCAGTTTGAATGCATTTTTAGCGTTAGTTAATCCTGCTGTCGTTCAAGAAGTAGCCAAGAATGGGCTAGATTTACCACGGAGACGTGTAATAAGAAGTTTACACGCAATGAAGGTCGCGGTCATTAGCCAATAATTTCCACTAAGCGATTAAGATCATTATACAAAGCAGATTAACGGGGCGTTGTGTGCAGAACAATAAATTGAGTATGACGGATACATTGGGTTTAGGTTTCATGACCTTTGCCTTCTTCTTAGGCGCGGGGAACCTGATCTTCCCGCCGCTAGCCGGATTCCTTGCCGGTGAGAACATGTCTTGGGCCATGATCGGCTTCCTGCTGACCGCGGTGACCCTGCCGCTGGTGACCCTGATTGCCGTGGCAAAGGCCAACGGTAAGGTGATGGGCCTGTTGCCACCACTTGCCGCGACCATGCTGGCGATCGCCATCTACATCATCATTGGCCCAGCCTTTGCGGCGCCTCGTGCCGGTCTGGTGGCCTATGAGATGGGCTATAAGCCTTTTATCGAAGATGCCCAGGCGAGTTTTGAAGTCGCCGGTGTCGTCCTGACCAGCTCACAGCTTCTCTACACCAGCATCTTCTTCGGCATCGCCATGTTGCTGTCGCTGTTCCCCGGCAAGCTGCTGGACAGCGTAGGTAAGGTGCTTACTCCTATCATGATCATTCTGCTGGTGGGTCTGGCGATCTCTGTGGTTGTGCTACCAGGCTCAGATGTGGCCGCTGCCGTGGGCGACTATCAGACGAACCCGTTAACCAAGGGGATCCTCGAAGGCTATAACACCATGGACACCCTGGCATCGCTGATCTTCGGCATGCTGATCATCGACCTGCTACGTAAGAAGGGCGTGGATTCGCCAAGAGAGCAGACCAAGTACCTGGTGCGCGCGGCCTTCATCGCCGCCGGTGGCCTGGCGTTCGTCTATGTATCACTCTTCTACCTAGGGGCGACCGCTGGTGACCTGGCCGTGGGCGCCGATAATGGCGGGGTGATCCTGACTAACTATGTGAACCATCAGTTTGGCGCCTCGGGACAACTGCTGCTGGCGGCCGTGGTGACCCTGGCCTGTCTGACGACGGTTGTCGGTCTGGTCTCTGCCTGCGCCGAGTACTTCAACGAGCTGATGCCTAGCCTCTCATACAAGCTATTGGTAGTGGTGATGAGCGTCACCTGCGCCGTGGTGGCTAACGTAGGTCTGGCGCAGCTGATCAACATCAGCATTCCTGTGTTGGTGACCATCTACCCTGTGGCGATCGCCCTGGTGGCGGTGACCTACCTGACCGAGCGTTTTGCCCAGCCTGCCTTTGCCCACCGCATGGTGTTGAGTGTGGCCCTGGTGTTCGGCATCATCGACGGCCTCAAGGCGGCCGGTGTCAACATGAGCATGTTCGACGTGATGCCACTGTCGGCTCAGGGCATGGCCTGGTTAATTCCGACGGCAATTACCATCTTTGCCTGCTTGATGGTCAAACGCCCACGAGGTGAAGCGGTATTAAATTGATGCCAGCCTAAGCCATAGCGTAAGATAGCGGTGTTAACTCTAAGAGTTAGCACCGTTTTTGTATCTAAAGGATTTCATGTGCTAGCTGAGAGCAACGAATATCAGACCGATCCCCTTATCGAGCCGTTTCTCGATGATCTCTGGGCCGCTAAGGGACTGAGCGATCACACGCTGCAGGCCTATCGCAGCGATCTCAGCCACTTCGATCGTTACCTAAATAAACAGGGCTCCAGCCTGCTATCGACCAGTCAGGCTGAGGTGCGTGACTATCTCGCGCTACGGGTCGAGCAGGGCTTTGCCAAGACCAGCAGTGCCAGGTTGCTTAGTAGCCTGCGCCGCTTCTATAAATACCTGCTGGCCAAGAAGTTGATAGAAGTTGACCCCATGGCGATGATCAAGCCGCCCAAGCTGGCGAGAAAGTTACCCGATGCCTTGAGCGAGGCGGACGTGGATCGCCTGCTTAACGAGCCTAACCGGGAAGATCCCGTCGAGGCCAGGGATCGCGCCATGCTGGAGCTGCTCTATGCCAGTGGGCTGCGGGTGTCTGAACTGGTGGGGCTGACGCTGGATCAGATGAGTCTGAGGCAAGGTGTGGTACGCATAGTGGGTAAAGGCAGTAAGGAGCGTCTGGTGCCCTTTGGCGAGCAGGCGGGCGCAGAGATTGAGGACTACCTCAAGGCGGCCAGGTTCGAGCTGTTAAAGGGCAAGGCCAGCGACGTGGTGTTTCCCTCCAAGCGTGGCAACATGATGACCCGCCAGACCTTCTGGCACAGGATCAAGCTCTACGCCCAGCGTGCCGGGATTGTGGTGCATCTGTCGCCTCACACCCTGAGACACGCCTTTGCCACCCATCTGCTCAATCATGGCGCGGATCTGCGGGTGGTGCAGCTACTGCTGGGTCACAGTGACCTCTCTACTACCCAGATATACACCCATGTGGCCAAGGCCAGATTGGCCCAGCTGCATCAAGCCCATCACCCCAGAGGTTGATGCGAAAGCCTTAAAATTGCACTGTGAAGGCCTAAGTGATGGCCTCCATTGCGATTATTCGTTTGCTTTAACGGCCTCGAGCATGTAACTTTTCTGCCTCTAGGCCGGTCTATAAAAATGACATCTTGGTCATAGCAAGTTTTAGTAACAATTTAGGTTGGAAAACCGGCAGCCTATTTTGCTTTAATGCTATTAGCCCTAACACCCTATAGGAATTCTAATGAAGTTTACCCGAGCGCTCACCTTAGTTGTTGCCATGGTGGCCACGCCCCTGATGGCGGCATCAAACAACGTGGTCGACAATGGCGACCAGTTGAAGCAGAAATTATCAGATACCCTAGGCGTCGAGGTGCAAAACCTTAGCCAGTCGCCAATCCCAGGCCTGTATGAGGCGATCACCAACCGTGGCGTACTCTATGTCAGCAAAGACGGCAGCAAGCTGTTTCACGGGAACCTGTACGATCTCGACAACGGCATGAAGAACCTCACCGAGGCGGCATTAGCCGGTCCGCGTATGGAAGCGATCAAGCCGTTTGAGCCAAACATGCTGGTCTACAAGGCCAAGGATGAGAAGCATGTGGTGACGGTATTTACCGACATCACCTGTGGCTACTGCCGCAAGTTACACAACCAGATGGCCGAGTATAACGACTTAGGCATCACGGTACGTTATCTGGCCTTCCCTCGTCAGGGCGTGCCGTCTAAAAACGCAGTGGATATGGAAGCCGTATGGTGCTCGGCCGATCCGCTCAAGGCAATGACAGATGCCAAGGCGGGTAAGCAGGTTTCGGGGGCTAAGTGTGATGCCAAGATCGCTCAGCAGTATCAACTTGGGCAGAGTCTTGGGGTGAACGGCACGCCAGCCATTATCTTGGAAGATGGCACCATGATCCCGGGTTATCAGCCGCCTGAGCAGCTACTCCAGGTGCTGGACCGCGTCCAATAAGTCGCTAATGCGCGAAATAAGGTGAGCCTGGGCTCACCTTTTTTTTTGGCCATCTTTTGCTGTGTGTTCCGAGCTGGCTTTGTTATGCTAGCGGCAAGATTTTTAGAGGTTGTTTGAGTCGTGATCCATAAGATAGTGCGCCGCCCCAAGGTAGATGACAGCCATCTGCCGAGTCACCTTTCCCCCATCTTAAAGCAAGTCTACGCCAGCCGAGGCTGCACAGTGGACGACTGCGAGTTGACGCTGGCTAACCTGCTGCGCCCCAATACACTCAAGGATGTGGACAGGGCCGCGGCCATCATTGCCGATGCCATGGCCAAGCAGCAATCGATTCTGATCGTCGGCGACTTCGACGCCGACGGCGCCACCTCCACCAGTGTCTGCCTGCTTGCCCTGCGAATGATGGGCGCGATTAATGTGGATTACCTGATCCCCAACCGCTTCGATTACGGCTATGGCCTCAGCCCTGAGATAGTTCAGGTGGCCCAGCAGAAGGGAGCAGAGCTGCTGATCACCGTCGATAACGGCATCTCCTCCATCGAAGGGGTTGCGGCGGCCAAGGCGCTGGGGATGCAGGTGGTGATCACCGACCATCACCTGCCGGGCAACAGCGTGCCCGAGGCCGATGCGATAGTGAACCCTAACCAGCTAGGTTGTGGCTTCGCCAGCAAGGCGATCGCCGGGGTCGGGGTCGCCTTCTATCTGATGTCGGCCCTGCGCGCCGAGCTGCGTAGCCGTGGCTGGTATCAGGCACAGGGCATACAGGAGCCCAATCTCGCCACACTGCTGGATATCGTTGCCTTGGGCACAGTGGCGGACGTGGTGTCGCTCGATACCAACAACCGCATCCTGGTGGACGCCGGTCTCAAGCGGGTGCGCGCCGGACGCTGCCGCCCAGGAATTACCGCCCTCTTGGAAGTGGCCAAGCGTAACACCTCCCGCATCGTCGCCTCCGATTTTGGCTTCGCGGTCGGCCCCAGGCTCAATGCCGCCGGGCGCCTGGACGAGATGGCCTTGGGGGTCGAGACCTTGTTGTGCGACGACATGATGCGCGCGCGGCGCATGGCCAGCGAGCTGGATGGACTCAACGCCGAGCGGCGTGAGCTGGAAACCGGCATGCAGCAGGAGGCGCTAAAGAGTCTAGAGAGTCTGTCGCTTAATGAGGCCGAGCTGCCCTGGGGGATCGCCCTCTACCAGCAAGACTGGCACCAAGGGGTGATCGGCATCCTGGCGTCGCGAATCAAAGATAAGTATCACAGGCCGGTGATCGCCTTCGCCGAGGCGGGCGAGGGGGAGATCAAGGGCTCCGCGCGCTCCATCAAGGGGCTGCATATGCGCGACCTGCTGGAGCTGATCAATGCCCGCCATCCCGGAATGATCATCAAGTTCGGTGGTCACGCCATGGCGGCGGGCCTGTCCCTGCGCGCCGGTGAGTTCGAGCGTTTCGCCAAGGCCTATGATGAGGCGGTGCGTGAACTGCTTGCGCCCGAGCAGCTGACCGGCGAGATCGTCAGTGACGGCGAACTAAGCCCGGCTCAACTCAACATGGCACTGGCCAGGGAACTGCGCAGTGCAGGCCCCTGGGGGCAGAATTTCCCCGAGCCGATATTCGACGGCGTGTTTCGTATCTTGCAGCAGCGGATCGTCGGCGAGCGTCACCTCAAACTCGTGCTCGAGAGTGAGTGCGGCCAGACCATGGTGGATGCCATCGCCTTCAACGTGGATCTCACCACCTGGCCCGATGCCACCATCCAATACGCCGAGGTCGCCTACAAGCTGGATATCAATGAGTTTCGCGGTAATGAGAGCCTGCAGCTGATGGTGGAGCAGATTAAGCCTAAGTAGCCTCTGCATCAGAGTTGGGGATAGTTTCTAAATTTAGTGTTGTTTGCCGTGGATATTTTTGAATTCGTCTTCGGCGGTAAAGCTCTTTGGCCCTTGCACCTTAGCGATTACCTAACGCCTGCCCGGCGGGAGCGCTATATGGAAGTACGAATGTCGTGATCACAGGGATGTGAGAGAACGACGTATCTACATTATCTTATCTAACATATCTTCAATTTGGCGGCGCTCTCGTATGATGAGGGAATGGAGCAACATGTCGCGAACATTACGATCCTGATTTCGCGCCCCTTCGCAATATCTAAACTCAGTATTCAACGCCTCATAGATCGAATTATTGGTGCTATCGCGGTTTGAAGGCGGTTCAATTTTTGCGGGCAAGCGAAGCTTGTCATTAAGCCACTTTTACTCATCGAAGAGGCAGCGTATCAAGATGATGCTTAAATTGTGATAATCTGGTGTGGAGCGTAGAGATGCAAAGATGCACAGAAGGTGCTGCTGCGAGAGGGCGTTATCATTAAATACTGATATTCACATCGATAAGGAAAGGAGACCTTAAATTATGCAAAGCGTTGTTGAAGTACTAGAGAGTGAAGGCTTTAACGTTCGTCAGAAGGATAGCAAAGTCATCGTCAAGCTCGATGGTCTCGCTAATCCTGTCACGGTCAGCAAGGATATTGCGAAGGACGAGTATAAGCTTGGCAGCAACGATTGGGGCAAGTCGTTATCTGCTTCTTTGGCCCTTATGTTCGGGCTTTATGGATATCAACAGCATAGTGGCAGCTTTATTAGTTCCATTTTTATTGCTGGAGGCCTGTGGCTGTTTGTCGTCGTGCTGCTTACCGAGCTTAAGTTGACAAAATTGCGTGCCCTTGTGGACAGGCTCAATCGAGAAAGGCAAAGATAACAAGTGATTATCGCAATACCACTATAGCTACAGTGTTCGACAAAAGTTAATGTCAGGGAGTAAACATGGATGTCAGTAAGAAACAGTTAGATGCTGCGGCGCGGGAAAATATCATTTCAGCTCAGCAAGCTGAAGCCCTTTATCAGTTCTTAGCCGCTCAACCTAGTGCCAACCCCAAATTTACCTTTACCCATGTGCTCTATTACTTGGGTGGGCTTATCGCCATCGGCGCAATGACACTTTTCATGAACTTAGGGTGGGAGTCCTTCGGCGGCGCAGGTATTTTGTTTATCTCGATGCTCTATGCGGCTGTTGGTTTAACCCTGACCAACAGGTTTTCAGCAAGAGGCCTCATTATTCCCGCTGGCATTTGTGCCACCTTTGTCGTCTGTCTAACCCCTCTAGCGATTTATGGCCTGCAACAATGGTTAGGTGTATGGCCAGATGAGAGTGCCTACAGGGATTATCACAGAGTCATAAAATGGCATTGGTTATACATGGAACTGGGTACACTCGTCGTCGGCGTCATCACCGCGTGGCGATATAAATATCCCTTTTTAATCATGCCTATCGCGGTCACCCTCTGGTATATGACGATGGACATGACTGTGGTGATCTCGGGTGATGATATAACATGGGAGCTTAGATCCTTAGTCTCAATGTATTTAGGCCTATTAATGATAGGGCTCGCCTTTTGGGTCGATGTCAGGTCTCACCATAAGGCTGACTATGGCTTTTGGATCTACATTTTTGGCGTCATCGCTTTTTGGTGTGGTTTAACTTTCCAGCACTCTGACAGTGAATTATCAAAGTTTATCTATTTCTGCATTAACCTGTTAATGATTGGGGTTGGCGCGCTATTAGTTCGAAGAGTGTTCGTGGTATTTGGTGCCCTTGGCAGTTGCGGCTACCTCAGTTACTTGGCTTATGACGTCTTTAAGGATAACTGGCTGTTCCCGATTGCATTATCGTTTATCGGGCTCGGGGTGGTTTATCTCGGTGTGCTCTGGCAGAAGCATGAAAAAGCCATTACCGAAAAATCGAGAGCATTACTGCCGGCGCCACTTAGGGCACTGCTGGAATCAAAGTCGTGAATTGGCTTTTTACATGCTTGCCATGAGGCAATAAAAAAGTCGCCAATTGGCGACTTTTTACTTTTTAAAGGAGCAGACTAGCTTACAGGCTTGGCTCTTCGCTGTAGTCCTGGCCGTGGTATTCCAGGCAGGCATCGACTTCGTTGGCTGAGCCTAAGATCACAGCGACGCGCTGGTGGATCTCGCTTGGCTGGATGTCCATGATGGTTTCATAACCGGTAGAGGCCTTGCCGCCCGCCTGCTCAACCAGGAAAGACATAGGGTTTGCCTCGTACATTAGGCGTAGCTTGTATGGCTTCTCCGGATTCTTGTTGTCGGTCGGGTAGGTGAACAGACCGCCGCGTGACAGTACGCGGTGCACGTCGCCAACCATGGCGGCGATCCAGCGCATGTTAAACGACTTCTCGCGCGGCCCTATCTTGCCAAGTAGCAGGTCTGCGATATAGGTCTGCATCGGTGCTTCCCAGAAACGCTGGTTAGACATATTGATGGCGAACTCGCTGGTGTCCTTGCTGATGGACATGGCTTCGTTGGTCAGCAGGTACTCGTTGGTCTCTGGATTGAGGGTAAACAGCTGTACCCCTTGGCCAGTGGTGAGGGCCAGCATGGTCGAGGGACCATATAGCACGTAACCTGCGGCCACTTGCTGACGGCCTGGCTGTAGGAAGCTCTGCTCGCTCAGCTCACCGCTTGGCGCCGGCAGTACCGAGAAGATGGTGCCCACCAGTGAGTTGATGTCGATGTTTGACGAACCATCTAACGGGTCGAAACAAACCAGGAAATCGCCACTCTGACCTACCTCGACAATATGATCTTCCTCTTCAGATGCCAGACCACGTACCGTGCTGTCGGCCGTTAAGGCTTCTTTGAGCATGTCGTTGGTGATCACGTCGAGTTTCTTCTGGGTTTCACCCTGAACGTTTTCCTGTTCGGTGGCGCCCAGTACGCCGGCGAGGGCGCCGTGACGCACCGCATGGCTGATGGCTTTGGAGGTATCGGCCAGCGTGGTTAACAGCTGGGCTAGCGGGGCTTGAATTCCTTGAGAACTAAGGTGTTGTGCCAGAGTTTGCATGTTATTTCCTATGACAAATGGGAGCTAGGCTCGCACTGGAGGTCAGATCTTGTTTATCTTGTTATGCGGGCGATTCTACCCCAGATGAATCATTTTTTCAGCGGCAATTTAGCCCATCTGGATCGCGGTTTTCGTTTTGCGTCACTTTAGGGCACAATGCTAGCCTGCAATTTGACCTATACCTGTTTTCTATCCAGGACATAATAATGACTAAAAAATGGATAAGTTCGGCCTTGATGGCGGTGCCTATGTTTTTATCTCACGCGGTAAGTGCGTCACAACCCCAACTAGCGCAGCCTGTCGGCGGCAATGAACCCCTCACCATAGAAAGGCTCTATGCCTCTCCCGCACTGGCGGGCAGCAGCCCCAGGGGCTTAAAGCTGTCGCCCGATGGTAAGCGTGTGACCTATCTGGCTGGTCGGGCAGAGGATCAACACTTCTACGATCTCTGGCAGATGGAGGTCGCAACGGGTAAACAGAGCCTGTTGCTGGACGCCGACAAGTTAAAGAGCGGTGAGCTGTCCGATGAGGAGAAGGCGCGGCGCGAGCGTCAACGCATCTATGGTCAGGGAATCATGGAATATTTTTGGGCGGACGATAGCCAGGCGCTGCTGATCCCGGCATCGGGCGCCCTCTATTACTACTCACTGAGCGATAACAAGGTGATGCCGCTGCCTGTGGGGGAGGGCTTTACCACAGACGCCAAGCTGTCGCCTAAAGGCCATTATGTCTCTTTCGTCCGTGATCAAAACCTCTATGTCTTCGATCTGCGCAGCCAGAAGCTGACCGCCATGACCATAGACGGTGGCGGCGCCATTAAGAACGGCATGGCGGAGTTTGTCGCCCAGGAGGAGATGGACAGAATGACGGGTTACTGGTGGGCGCCGGATGAGTCGGCCATCGCCTTTACCCGCATCGATGAGTCCGGCGTTGAGCTGGTAACTCGCAACGAGATCTATGCCGATGGCATCAAGCTAACCGAGCAGCGCTACCCTTATGCTGGCAAGAACAACGTGGCCATCGCCCTGGGTGTGGTGACGCTGGCCGATAAAAAGGTGCGCTGGGTCGACCTGGGAGAAGATAAGGATATCTACCTGCCGAGAGTGAAGTGGTTGCCAGACAGCCTGCAGCTGTCTTTTCAATGGCAGAGTCGGGATCAGAAGACCTTAGATCTGCGTATTATCGATCTACGTAGCCAGGATGCCCCTATGACCATGATCCGCGAGGAGAGTGACGCCTGGGTGAATCTGAATAACGACCTGTATTTCCTCAAAAAATCACCGCAGATGTTGTGGGCATCGGAGCGTGACGGCTTTAATCACCTCTATTTGTTCGACCAGCAAGGGCGACAGCTCAGGCAGCTGACCAAAGGTGACTGGGCGGTGGACGAGCTGGTGCATGTGGATGAGCAGGCGGGCTGGGTCTATTTCACCGGTCGCAAGGCGAGCGTGGTCGAGCAGCACCTGTTTCGCGTACCGCTTAAGGGCGGCAAGATAGAGCAGCTGAGCAAGCGCAGCGGCATGCACGCGCCGGTGTTTGCCGACAATCAGGCGATCTATCTGGATTACTTCAACAGCCTGGCGCAGCCGCCGCAGATAAGCCTTCATGACGAGCAGGGCAAACGCCTGGCCTGGGTCGAGCAGAACAAGGTGGACAAGAGCCATCCACTCTATCCCTATTTTGGTCAGTGGCAGCTGCCTGAATTTGGTCAGATAAAGGCAGAAGATGGTCAGGCGCTGCAATATCGCCTGTTTAAGCCGACGCAGTTTGACGTCACTAAGCAATATCCAGTGGTGGTGCGCGTCTACGGTGGTCCCCATGCCCAGCTGGTGGTTAACAGCTGGAGCGAGCACGACTACTTTACCCAGTACTTACTGCAACAGGGTTTTATCGTGTTCCAGTTGGATAATCGTGGCTCGGCCCATCGTGGCACCAAGTTTGAGCAGGTGATCTACAAGCATCTGGGTGAAGCCGAGGTGAATGACCAGAAGGCCGGTGTCGATTACCTGCGTAGCCTGAGCTATGTCGATGGCAAGAATATCGCTATCTATGGTCATAGCTATGGCGGCTACATGGCGCTAATGAGCCTGTTTAAGGCGCCGGATTACTTCAAGGCGGCTATCTCGGGCGCACCCGTGACCGACTGGTCTCTGTATGACAGCCACTACACAGAGCGTTACCTGTCGCATCCGGCGACCAATGCCGAAGGCTATGAGGCCTCTAGCGTACTGCCGTACGTCAAAGGCTATCAGTCTGGCCTGCTTATGTACCACGGTATGGCCGACGACAACGTGCTGTTTGAGAATAGCACCCGTGTCTACAAGGCGCTGCAGGATGAGGGCAAGCTGTTCCAGATGATAGATTACCCCGGTTCTAAGCACTCGATGCGCGGTGAGAAGGTGCGTACCCACCTCTACCGCTCACTGGCTGACTTCCTCGATAAGCAGCTGAAACACTAAGCTATCGGCGCTAGGCCTTAGTAAAACAAAAGCCCTGTTGCTTATTGAAAGCAGCAGGGCTTTTTGTGGGAATAGCAGTCCTGAAGACAGTTGAGTTAGTTTCGAATTAATTTTAATAAGGTACGAATAAACCTAACTAATCTTAGTTAGCCTAGTTTTAGAGCCTTTGTGCATCAATCAAAAGAAGCGAAATCGAAGAGATAGAAGATACCTGTGTAAACACGATTTTGGCCCTTGACGACAGGACGTCGTCGAGGAGCCTCCAAGGATGGAAATTCGGCGTGCCAAAATTGTGTTTGCACATCCCTCGCCGGACAGGCGATTCAAAGCAATGAAGTTTTATGATGTAAATTAGGTCAGTGCGACAAAATTTGTAGGTGCAAATATCAAAGCTACCCATCCCTAGGATTTTAGATATTCCCTTTTTCCCTGTTTAGAAATGTCTGGAACATTTCAGGCCCTGGCCACCGGGGATAACTCTCCATAAACAGAGAAAATCCATGTACAAATCCCCTCTATGGCCTTCCCTGGCCACCGGGGATAAGTACAGTCCATGTACAAAAAAGCCAGTCGTTAGACTGGCTTTTTAATCGAATCACATTTGCGCTAGCTGGATGTGATTTATGCTTCTTCTAAGTTACCGCAGAAACGATAGCCTTCGCCATGGATGGTGGCGATGATCTCAGGCGTATCTGGCAAGCTTTCGAAGTGCTTACGGATGCGACGAATGGTCACGTCCACGGTACGGTCGTGTGGCTTAAGCTCACGGCCTGTCATCTTCATCAGCAGGTCAGCACGGGTCAGGATCTTGCCTGGGTTCTCAACAAAGTGCAGCATGGCGCGGAACTCACTGCGGGGCAGCTTGTACGACTCGCCCTGTGGGCTCACCAGTGAGCGGCTGTTGATCTCTAGGCTCCAACCGTTGAAGCGGTAGAATTCTACGGCACTCTTCTCTTCGGTTTCGCCGCCGGTGCTGTTGACGCGAGTCAGCAGGTTACGTGCACGGATAGTCAGTTCGCGTGGGTTAAACGGCTTGGTGATATAGTCATCGGCACCAATTTCCAGACCCAAGATCTTGTCAACTTCGTTGTCACGGCCGGTAAGGAAGATAAGGCCGATGTTATTGATTTCACGAAGTTCACGCGCAAGCAGCAGACCATTCTTACCTGGTAGGTTGATATCCATTACCACAAGATTGATCTTGTTTTCCTGCATGGCTTTATGCATCTCTGCGCCGTCATTGGCTTCAGTTACCACATATCCTTCAGCCTCGAAAATACTTCTTAGCGTGTTCCGGGTAACGGCTTCATCTTCAACGATCAGAATGTGCGGGTTTTGCATATTTATTTACCTAATATTTGTTTAAAACTGTTCTAACCATGAGCGCTAGTTGGTGCTGCTGCGCCCTATCTGTCTTCGCGACAATTACCGAACTCACGTAGTGCTTTTATCAAACCCAATTGGTACAGCAACACACTTCATGATTAGTAAAGTATTCGTATCTCTTTCAAAAGACACGCGAACTGTTACTCACTTCGATTAACAATAGTTGGGAATAGTTCCGTTAACTATCTAATATTTTCAAGTTTAAATGCTAAATCAGCCTAAGCTCACATTTTATACAGGAAATTGACTAACTTTTAATGACCTTGTCGCCGACAAGATGTAACAAAAAGTATTTCATCGTGAGATGAGTGGAAGTGAATCAACGAACTTATTGTACTCGTTTTAGTCATTTGTTAACAAATGAAATGTTAACAAAATTCCTTTGAGATTTGATGTATATCACATTTGCGCACATAAGCTTATGATTTTAATGGTATTAATAAAATTTAATAAAGTGACCTGTCTCACACCTCTAGGAAGCCGGAGGAATTTTGCTATAATCGACGGAATCTAATTTAGGAATATTTTAGTGATGAGTACAGCAAGCGAACACCTTTGGCAATGCTATCAGCAAACGCAGTTCTTACTTACACAACCTTTCTCCCCTTCGTTATCATTTGCAATCATTACCGCTCATAATCCTAAAGGCCAACACCTTTCTCCCTCGCAAAACCGTCTCCTCGACAAGCAGCTTCAACGTCATATTCAACGTCTTCAATATCCCTATCGTGCCCTGATCGGTGCCTCCAATGACAGAGGCCATATGGAGAAGAGCTGGGCGGTGTCTATCGATAAGGCCGCAGCCGTGGATCTTGGTAAGGTGTTTAATCAAAACGCCATCTATTTTGTCGATGAGGACGAGCTGCAACTGGTGCCTTGTCTGGTGGAGTATGACGAGCTCACCCTGGGCAAGTTTTCTGCCCGGGTCTGCTTGGTTAGCGAGCTGCCCGACATCAGCCGCTAGCAGGCGGGGGAACTTGAGAGGCTTTCATCAAGACAAGCTAAAATATCGTTGACTTTTTATTCTGTTATTTGATAGTTTTCTTGCATCCTGACCTTAAGGTTAGTGATACAGAAGAGGAGCGTTAACTAGGTAGTAAGCCCGAGGAGTCCAAACTCCGTTGACGGTTTATGAGGGAGATTAACGCCGAGGTAAAGAGATGTTTGGTTTCATCTATTTATCGGTCGACTGGGCTGAATCCCACCGATTGTCACCTGTTTTTTGGTGGAGAGCTTCTGGTGGCAATCGCTGTTTCCCGTCTTGGGGTGCGTCATCTTTGCACCAGGCTCTTCGAACGAAGTAAGTTCGGAGCGTATTCAATGTTATCTATTTCTTTTGTGTCATCGTCAGCTACTTGGGTTGAGGTGCGCTAATGTCTATTGTTGTTGCTAAGTTTGGTGGTACCTCGGTTGCCGATTATGAGGCGATGAACCGCTGCGCCGATATCGTATTGGCCAATCCTGAAACCCGCGTGGTGGTCGTCAGCGCCTCGAGCGGTGTGACTAATCTGCTGGTGGAGCTAACTCAGGAGCATGTGGACTTTGAGCGTCGACAGCAGCTGCTCAAGGCGATCGCCTCGATTCAATATAAGATCCTCGATGAACTAGGTCAGCCCCATGATGTGGCCGCCCGCCTCGATGCCATCTTAAGTAAGATTGCCAGCCTAAGCGAGTCGCTCTCCCAAAACCGCAATAAGGCGACCACAGACGAACTTCTTGCCCAGGGTGAGCAGTGTTCGTCAGTCTTGTTTGCTGCCGTGCTGAGAGAGAAGGGCGAGCGGGCGAGCGCCTTCGATGTGCGTCAGGTGATGCGTACCGACAGTCATTTCGGCCGTGCCGAGCCGCAGATCGAAGCGGTGAAGCAGCTTTGCACAGAGCATCTGCTACCACTGCTTAGTGAGCAGCGTATCGTGACCCAAGGTTTTATCGGCGCCGATGAACATGGGGCCACCACTACGTTAGGCCGTGGGGGTAGCGATTATTCGGCGGCCCTGCTTGGCGAGGCGCTGGATGCGTCTGCGGTTGAGATCTGGACGGATGTGCCGGGGATTTTCACCACAGACCCACGCCTCGCGCCGAATGCGCGTCCTATCCCTGAGATAAGTTTCAACGAGGCGGCCGAGATGGCCACCTTTGGTGCCAAGGTGCTGCACCCGGCAACCATTTTGCCGGCGGTCAGACATAAGATTCAGGTGTTTGTTGGCTCCAGTAAGGCGCCTGAGCTCGGTGGCACCTGGATTCGTCATCAGGTGAACGACGAGCCTATCTATCGCGCCGTGGCGGTGCGACGCGACCAGACGCTACTTAACCTGCACAGCCTACAGATGCTTCACGCCCAAGGCTTCCTGGCCGAAACCTTCGCCACCTTGGCGCGGCACAAGATCAGTGTGGACTTAATCACCACCTCAGAGGTAAACGTCTCTCTGACGCTAGATAAGACGGGCTCAGATTCGGCCGGAAACAGCCTGCTGAGCGAGGCCTTACTGCAGGAGCTGTCTCAGCATTGCCGCGTGCGGGTCGAAGATGGCCTGGCACTGGTGGCGATAGTGGGTAACAAGATTGCCACCACGTCGGGTGTGTGTCGCCGCGTATTCGAGGTGTTAGAGCCTCACAATGTGCGTATGATCTGTCAGGGCGCCAGCCCACACAACTTATGTGTCCTGGTGGCCGAGTCTGAGGCGGCTCAGGTCGTCAGCGCCCTGCATCAAAACTTGTTTGAAGGGTCGCTATGAAACCGGGTCGTTCCACGCTAAAGATTGGCGAGCTCGCAACAGGCCAAGATCTCGAGCTAAACCTGTTTGAATTTGCCCCTGAGGTGCAGACAGGGCCGAGTGTCTACATACAGGCCAACGTCCACGGCGCCGAGGTGCAGGGCAATGCGGTGATCTATCAGCTGATGCAGGCGCTCGAACGCTGTGAGCTGCGCGGTAAGATCACCCTGGTGCCCCTGGCCAATCCTTTGGGGATCAATCAAAAGAGTGGCGAGTTTACCTTGGGCCGGTTCGATCCCATAACTGGGGTGAACTGGAACCGTGAATATCTCGACCATAAGCTGGATATTGCTAGCTGGTATCAGGGTCATAAACATCTGAACGATGCCGAGCTGATCGCCCATTTCAGGGCCTTGCTGGTTGAGCGCTGCTATAGCCGTCTGCATGAGCCATGGGGCATCACCACGGGTCATCGTCTGGCAGTGAGCCTGCAGCAGATGGGCCATGAGGCGGATATCGTGCTGGATCTGCACACGGGCCCTAAGTCGTGTAAGCATCTCTATTGTCCCGAGTATGATACAGACGCCGCCAAGTACTTCTCTATCCCCTATACCCTGCTGATCCCCAATGAGTTTGGCGGGGCCATGGATGAGTCTGTTTTCTGTCCCTGGTGGCAGTTGAGTGAATATCTGGCCACTCAGGACCGCGAGATCGAGGTGCCCGTCTCGGCCTTTACCCTGGAGCTTGGTAGTCAGGAGAATGTCGATCTGGCCGATGCCCTGGTTGATGTCGAA
The DNA here is from genome assembly GCF_007636505.1 of Shewanella sp. KCT. Lineage (NCBI taxonomy): Bacteria > Pseudomonadati > Pseudomonadota > Gammaproteobacteria > Alteromonadales > Shewanellaceae > Shewanella > Shewanella sp. KCT. The sequence goes on along the minus strand of NZ_LVDJ01000014.1, from coordinate 83,829 downwards.
GGGATCATGGCCTATCTCAGCCAGCGCGGCGTAATAAGTGAGCGGGTTGAGCCAGCTGAGATGCCACGCTACGCCTGTTATCTGAAAGACTATAAGAAGTATCACGCGCCGCAAGGCGGCTTGGTGGAGTATAAGGCGAAGGTTGGGCAGCCGCTCATCGCCGGTGAACCGCTCGCCAACATCTTGCGTGTCGACAGATATGGCGAGGAGGGCGCAATAGCGCCTCTGAGTTTGCCGGTGGACTGCGTACCCGTACTGCATTTTGCCTCGGCGTCAGTATATCAAGGCACAGAGCTCTATAAGGTGATGACTAAGGTATTTGCGCTTTAGTCTGTGCCAATATAGGTAAGATTCCAGTAACAACTAGTGTTACACTCAATTTGCATCAAATGCATTGATAACTAAGGAATCTAGGGGGAGCGAATGCAAAAAAGGATTTTAGTATCACTAATTGTAACGTTGGGTGCCTGTTCGACTGAGAAGCCTGATACTGTCAGTATTGAAAGCCAAGATGACATGAAACAGGTATCGACTTTGGCCTTGAGTTCAACAGAGAACAGGGAAGAAGCTTCTCTGTCACCGCAAGAGAAGAGTAATTCAAAATACAGTTATGAATTGAACGGTGTGAAATTTAGTTCAAACGATAGAGTATTGAAGAAGGGAAGTGTTGTTCAGAGCTTGTCTGAGTCTGCTTTTGGATTGATCAGAGGGAGTTTTGTCGTAATCGCATCTCAGTTTCCCAAGGGAGTGACTGAACACTATGAAGTGAATGAGATCGCAACGTCAACCTATAGATTAATCCCCTTAGAGGGAAGCGGTGATTTTTACAAACTTTATCAAGCATTACGCAAGAACGATGCTTTTTCTCGTGTTGAAATAGAGATTGATTATAGCGGAAAACAAACATCAGATAGCTTCTGATAAGTCATAACACCTAAGGGATTAGAAATAAGGCCTGACATTGGTGAAATTGATTTAGAGAAAATCTTTGGTGGTTTAAAGTAATTTCCTTTAGAACAGACGTAAAAAAAGCCATAACTTAATGTTATGGCTTTTTTATATTTGATCACCATCTAAAGCTGGTGACAGTTAGCCCATGTTACTTACGACGACGTAGTGCAGCAAATGGTATGAGTAACAATGAAAGCCAGCCTAAAGAACCACCTGAACTACTAGTTTTCTCTTTAGATACAGCTGCAAAGCTTACTTTCACCTTGTTCTTCACTTCTCCTGTGCCATCACTCACAGTAAGCGTGAAGTTTAATGTCGCCTTTGGATCATTTAATGCGGGAGTCACGAAGCTTGCTTCGTTACTTGTAGCATTTTTGATTTCTACAGCAGGACCTGAATCTTGTGTCCAGCTATATGTCAGCACGTCATCAGCATTTGGGTCAATTGCAGTTGCGGATAACGTTACCACATCACCTTCTTTTACTAATGTAGAACTTGCCTTAGCAGTCACTGTTGGTAAACGGTTTTCACAAGCGAAAGTATCACCAGCAATTTGCTCATAGAAAACATTTGAGGTGATGTTGTTGAAGGTTACGTTATCAACTATCCATCCAAATTCACTTGTATTGGTGTCGGTAACCATACGGAAACGTAGCTGTACCTGATTGCCATTTAACGCTGTACCGAAGTTAACGGTTTCGGTTTCACCAAATGCAACCATTTTACCAGTAAAGGCTTTACGATCTGGCAATAGTTCATCTAGCTCACCTGTGTAACCCGTAGTTGAGAAGGTGCCACCCACCTTGGTAACGTCAACCCAATCTCCACCATTAACACTGATTTCAACGACACCACCATCGTACCCCTTTTCGATTTCGAAATAGTGGAACCAGCTCATGGTAAAGTCACCACCGTATCCTACGGTGAATGGCTTAGTTTCATAAGCAACATCGGATGAGAAGCCATTGTTTCTAATGTATAGATACTGGGTATCGACAGGGAAATATGCTGCATAGCGGCTACTTAGCTGTGCAGTGCCTTTCGCCAGATCACCACCTTCAAGTACTACCTCATTGAAATCCTTCAGGCCTGCAAAGTCTTCCATGTCACTTGTCGACATATTGCCTTCAATATCTTTGATCTTGAAGTCCATATTTACTGCAGTCGATAGTGTATAGGTCTGAGCTTTGATTTCGTCATCAAGGTCAGGGAATGACAGTTCAAAGGTAACTTCATCTGCAGTGGCTGCGTCGTTTAGGGTGAATTCAATTGGCTCGTTAGTTGCCTCACCGAATATGCCTACATCACCAAACGATACTTTGCCTTCATTGGCGAATGTTACGTCTTGACCACTAGTAACCTTAACGACACCTTCTATGCTTTCTAGCGCCTTACTACCTTTGTTCATAACAGTAAAGGCGACAGTGCCAGTTTCACCTTTATCTAAAATACCGTCTTTTGAACAATAGCCATTGGTGAGCCCTTCGAAATCACTATTGAGTTCATGATTGGCGACCGTAAAGGTAGCAAGTTCTGTCTCATATGATTCAACTACACCTGTGTGTTTCCGATCGAAACGATCTGGTGAAACCGCACCAAAACCCATACCACGACGAGCGAAGGCGGCTAACATCAGCTCGTAATCTGCAGGATCATTTGCATAGGCTGCGGCAAGAAGCGCATCACGGGCTTCGGTATAAGTAGGCGCGATTGGCGTCATCTTATAGCCTGCAACCAGATAATCCATCATCAAACTACGGGCTTCTTCGAATGAGTGACGTTCATCGTTGATTAACGCAACATAGCAATCCCATAGCATAGCAGCCCAAGGTTCACCTGCGTCATGTACTTCAGCGTTGCCATTGATGTCTGGGCCTGTACCATTGCCTAGCTCGACGTTGGCAAAGGTCAGTGGGTTGATGCTCATATCGGTACTGTAAGGATAGTTACGAATACCAGAGTAGAAGCTACCAACGTAAGAAACCGCGGCATAGGCCTTTTGGAACATCTCGTTGCCGGCTAGCTTGGCATCGTCAGCTTCAGATACTAACAGCAAGGCATGGAAATCACCCCAACCTTCACCCATTGAGCGGCCTTGTTGGTTGATCAAGCCTGATGCGTTGCCGACTAGACGATTAGAGATGTAATGACCCCATTCGTGCGCAACGATAGCGTTATCCCAAGAACTCGCCTTATATGGCTTGTTATTAAACATGGAGAGCGTGACATCTTTACCTGCATCCAAAAGCGCATAGATCTTTGCACCGTCATTGAATGATAATCCCATGTTAGGGATTTTCACTGTATCGTCAGAGCCACCCATAGGTGCTGGCTCATCAGTTCCAGAATTATTGGCAATGAGTACTGCAATTGCGCCCGCATCTTGAGCGTGTTTTACTTTTTGGGTAAAGGCACAAGCGCCGCGATCGATAATGGCAATGTTGCCCATTATGTCTGCGCCGTTCACAGTTTTATCGCAACCATCGGTTGTAGTATTAACACCATCATCGATACGTACAACTTTGCCCTCTACGTTAAATTGTCCTTGACCAAAGCCTGAGCGTTTAGTTGAGCCAAGCAGGCCGACAGTGTCATCAGAGGTGACTGTTACGCCATAGTCTTCGCCATTGACGGCATCTTTGCTATCCCATAGGTACATCTGCATGAGTGGAGAATAACCATCTGCAGGAGTACGCATGTTCGCGTTGTTAAAGCCAGAGTTATCTTGCACTTCGGCGCGAATAGCATCACCTTCGATACCACCACGATCATAGTTAAGTGCCTGGGCGTTACCAGAAGCTTCATCGAAACCATGATCGTAGAAAACGTCATGCAAGTAGTTGTTAATATAGAATAGGTTAACTACCGCAGCTTTACGGTTGTTGACAGAGCTTTCTAATTCGCTGGTGTTGTACTTATAGTCGAAGGTATTGGCGCTGGTTACTTCAGCAGTAAAGTCGCCATTGGTGAATCCATCGGGTGCAATGGCATCGACATAGGCATTTACGTTGTTACCTGAGGTTACGGTTGCATCTTCTGCTAGCCAAGCATCTTTTGTGCTAATTGGGCCGTGGGTAAGAGTTACCATAGGCGCATCCAAGTAAGCCGTAGCATCCTCTTGGTCTGCGCTAGTTGCAGGAATAACGTTGCCGTGAGGGCTATCCCAAGGCACGCCAGCTTCATCTGCATAGATGCGATAATTAAATGCCGAGTCTTCTGCAGTTAGGTTGTGCTTGAATAGGATTTCGTTGGTGTTTGCGTCGATAACAAAGCTATAAAATTCAGAATCTACACTTGTCTTATCACCAACTTCTAATTCGACATAGTGAGCGGCAACCAGCTTGCCCTTCTTCTCGAAGTAGACTTGTTTAGCACGCGGTGAGCCAATGATCTGCTTAGAGCCTGACATGTTCGACACTAAGAATGATTGATATTTAGCGTCATTACTCTTTTGCTTTGTCAGTGTAACTGCGTTACCACCCATATCGGCAAAGGCGGTCTCTACTGCGGCATTTGCGCCTTCAAATTCCTCTGTCAGACCAGAAATAGAAGGGCTACTATTGGTGACACTAGCAAATTGTCCAGATGCTGCTACCAACTGAAATTCTCTGTTCATCATGACATTGACTTCACGATTGAACACTTCGATGCCGTTAACTTCTTGAACATATTTGGCGACAGTTGCGCCACGGCCGCTGTCGTGCATGTTCTTAAGAACTGCCTTAGAAGGGCCCTTGTTTGCAGTCGAAATTCCTGTGACGGCATTGAGGTAATAATCGGCAGCAGTGGCTAATTTATATTTGTACTCCAATGCACCTAGTGCTGGGGCTTGCTGTCCTTTCTTAGCCCATTGAAAGGTACCCTTTCCGGTTTTGTGGTCAAACTGATCACGCATGCCAGAAACACTCTGAATTTGCTTCAGGTTTTGCGTTTGGGCAGGAGATAAGTTAAGAGTATTGATTGCTTGCGGGCTTGCCATTGCCGCAACTGAATAAGCGGCGCCTGATATCAGAGCTGCCGATATGGCTAGAGATAATTTAGTTTTCACAACTTCTTTCCTTGTCAAATAGAAGTGTTTGAGACACAAAACACTATTGGTATTGCTGTAACTTTGGTTACTAATGCTTTCTTATTTTGTTGCTGTCGTGTTGACGGCTTGTTCTTTTTAACACAAAAGATTGCCAAAGTTAAAGCTGGCAGAAGAAAAAGTTGCAAGTGTTTTTTTATTAGTCGTATCCACTAAGGCTGTAAGCCCTAGTGGTCTTGGGTTAAGGCTTTACCGCGCGGCTGATAGGATTTTGTAAACTGATGAGTGTTTCAGTCGATTGGATCTCATCAATAGACTGAATTCGGTTGATCAGCACATGCTGTAGGCCATCGATCGACTGGCACATTACCTTAACGAAGATGCTGTAGTTGCCTGTGGTGTAATAGGCCTCGGTGACCTCTTCTAATGCGTTGAGTTTGGCGATGGCGGCGGGATAGTCGCCGGCGCTCTTGAGGTTGATGCCGATAAAACAGCAGACGTCATAGCCGAGGGCCTTGGGGTTTACCGTGATCTGGGCGCCTGTGATGATGCCCGCCTGTTTCATCTTTTCTACCCGCACATGTATGGTGCCGGCGCTGACGCCGAAACGTTTGGCCAATTCGGCGAAGGGGGTGCGCGCCTCTTCCATAAGCGCCGAGAGGATCTGGTTGTCGAGCTGGTCTCGCTGAAATGAACTATCCATTGCTACATACCATTTTAAGTCAACATTATGAGGTAATTTACGGTATTGGTTAGCTAACTGCTAATCTTTTAACGAATTATGTAGATTTTATTGCGAAGCAGGCCCAGTGAATGCCGATAAGTTAACACCGGGCTCTATTGCTCCTCGGTGACATCCGTGAATGGGATTGGCGTGCTAAAGGTCATAGGCTGCCTGCTGTAGGGATGGGTCAGGCTCAGCGACTGGGCATGCAGCAGCAGACGCGGTGCCAGGCGTTTCGCCAGCGGGTCTGCGTAGAAGTTATCACCCAGGATGGGGTGCCCTATGGCCATCATATGCACACGCAGCTGGTGGGAGCGACCTGTGATCGGCGTGAGCTTAACCAGGGTCGAGCGCTTGGCGCGGCTGACGACTTCGAACAGGGTCTTAGAGGCCTTGCCTACGCTATGATCTACCTTCTGTTTCGGGCGGTTGGGCCAGTCGCAGATCAGCGGATAGTCGACGCTACCTTGCTCCGCCTTCAGATGGCCGGCGACCCGGGCGTAGTAGATCTTATGGGTTTCGCGATCGCGAAACTGGCGCTTTAGTTCCCGCTCGGCGCTGCGCCTGAGGGCCACTACGATAACGCCTGAAGTCGCCATATCCAGGCGGTGAACTATCTGGGCGTTGGGGTGATCGTGCAGGACGCGGGTATAGACGCTGTCATGATAGGCGGGGTCGCGGCCAGGCACAGAGAGTAGGCCTGAGGGTTTGTTGACCACCAGAATATCTTTATCCTCGTGGAGGATCTCGAGCCAGGGATCGGTGGGCGGCGCATACACAAAATCAGACATGGCAAACCTTGGGTGTTAAATCGGGCTGCAAAGATACCTTTAGGGTGCGGGCGGCGCAAGTTCTACCCACGAATCTTGCGTGGTTTAGCGGGGCTAAAAGCTGTGGCCATTGACATGCATGATGGCAAAGGTCCAGACCACGAACGCCAGGCTGAGGTGGATAAAGGCGTAGATGCTCTGATCAAGCCGCTCGATTCCCTTGGCCTGCCAGATCAATTTGCCATGCAGTAAGATGTTGAGGGGAAACAGCATAAACAGTGGGTAGAAGGCGATGGCGCTGTCGTCGCCGAACAGGGCGCGAGACACTATCGACCATAACACCATGAGGGCGGTGATCAATGGCGGCGCGGCGAGTCGGTACTGTTCGGGATAGGGAAACATCTATCGTCCTTAACGCTGTGAATTCCTAGTTAGCCGGTTTGCGGCCAATATATTGTGCCTTGAAGCAGGGCGTCTCTTCACAGCCTACATTACCTTCGAAAGCGTGCAAAGTCTGCCAGCCATAAAAGCGCTGTGATAATTCACCATCGGCCAGTAGGAAGTTGGGATTCTTGGGTCTGCCCACCTCGGCCTGCTTCTCTATGAAGGTCTCGTAGATGATGAGACCGCCGGGTTTGAGGCTCTCTTTAATGAGCTCAAACAGCGGGCGGTGCAGGTAGTTGAACACCAAAACTATGTCATATCGCGACTCGGGAAGTTGTGGCTCGCCGCTTTCCAAGTCGAGCGCTAAGGCCTGACAATGCTTAGGTACAGCCGCTAGCCTGCCAAGGTCTCTGTCGATAAAGGTGACCTGGGCGCCATGGGCGGCCAGCCAGAGGCCGTTACGCCCGCTGCCGCAGGCAAGGTCGAGCACCTGGAGATGATGCTCTTGTCCTAAAAGCTGGTTATCGAGCCCTAAAAGCTGGAGGTGCAGCGTCAGCAGCGGGGCGGCTTCAGCCCTTAATCTCTTTTCGTCCATCGAGGCGTCGTCCATGTATTACCGAGAAATGTCTGAGCCCCGCCGGGCCGTGGGAGACGATCACCGACAGCAAGACGATGGCGATCAGCAGCTCGGGCTTGTAGTTAGCGAGGGGAATAAACAGCGCCAGCAGGCAGAGTTTCATCAGGGTCAGCACGCCCTTTAGTTGGATCAGCCAGCGCCAGTCTCTGACCACCTCCCATAGCATCAGCAAGCTGCCGGTACTCATGGCCAAGATCCAGTAGTTGCACCACAGGCTTTTATCCACCCCGAGTAAGATGCCGCCACCGGCACCTGTTATGCCTAAGATATGCAGGGCACGCAGGCTGGTTTTGCTCAGGCGTTGCAGCCAAAATTTTTTCTCGGAAATCTGCTTATGCTTTTGACTCATGGGGCGAAAGAAGACTGAAAATTTGCGCCAGCTTAGCAGGAAATCGGCATAAAACACATTGACGGCTCACAAAGTTAACTATTTCGTGATCTAAGCGCGATTTATCTTTGCTAAGTCACATATTTCCTTGGCTATAATGGAGCCAAGACTGGCAGGGGCTTTGTGATACTAGGGTGACAAATCTCTGTCTAATGTTGAATCACTTTTAGGTAGCTAAGATGAGAATAGGTTTTTTTAGTGCCAAGCACTATGACATGGAACATTTCAACCGCACCAACCAGGCCTTTGGCGCTCAGATTGAGTATTTCGACTATCGCCTCTGTATGCAGTCGGTCAAGCTGGCCTATGGTTTCGAGGTGATCTGCGCCTTCGTTAACGATTCGTTATGTGAAGAGGTATTGGTAGAGCTAGCTAAAAATGGCACTAAGATCATTGCGATGCGCTGCGCCGGATTTAACAACGTCGATCTCGAGGCGGCCAAACGCCTGGGAATCAGGGTGGTGAACGTTCCTGCCTACTCGCCCGAGTCGGTAGCTGAGCATACTGTGGCCCTGATGCTGACCCTTAATCGTAAAGTGCACAAGGCCTACCAACGTACCCGCGATGCCAACTTTTCCCTCGAGGGGCTGGTGGGCTTCAACATGTATGGCCGCACAGTCGGCGTGATCGGCACGGGTAAGATAGGGGTGGCGACCATCAAGATCCTGCTGGGCTTCGGCTGTAAGGTGGTAGTTTACGATCCTTACCCTAACCAGGCGGTGCTGGATATGGGCATCGAATACCTGTCGCTGGACGAACTCTACGCGGTGAGCGACATCATCAGCCTGCATTGTCCGCTGACCAAAGAGAACCATCATCTGCTCAACAAGGCGAGCTTCGATAAGATGAAACCTGGGGTCATGGTGATCAACACCAGCCGTGGCGGCCTGCTAAATGCCTTCGATGCCATGGAGGCGCTCAAGACAGGGCAGATTGGTTCCCTCGGGCTGGATGTGTACGAGAATGAGAAAGAGCTCTTCTTCGAGGATAAGTCTAACCAGATCATTCAGGACGACGTGTTCAGACGCCTGTCGGCCTGCCACAACGTGATCTTTACCGGTCACCAGGCCTTCCTCACCGAAGAGGCGCTGGGCGCCATTGCTCACACCAGCCTGACCAATGTGCGTCAGCTGCTCGATGGCGAAGCGTGTCCTAACCAGCTATTTTAACTTCTTTCACTTCTCTTTCTTTCACTTCTTTAGTTTCGTCAGCCGGGTTTCACCTGACAAGGGGAGCCCAGGCTGATAACTTAGGGATAAGTTTATTGGCCTGAGGGCAAGATTATGATGGTAAAACAGGAAGTTCACGACATAGACACGCCCACGGGCACGATGCGCTGTTATCTCTATCGTCCCGACAGCGAGGGCTTGTTCTCGACGATCATCTTCTACTCGGAGATTTTCCAGCAGACCGCCCCTATCGCCAGGGCTGCGACCATGTTGGCCGGTCACGGTTTCGTGGTCTTGGTACCGGAAGTTTTCCATGAGCTCAATCCCATAGGCACGGTATTGGCCTATGATGATGAGGGCAAAGACAAGGGCAATCAGGATAAGTTTACCAAGGCGCTGGAACATCACGACAGCGATACCCAGGCCCTAGTCGACTTTGCCATGAGCCAGCCCTTCTGCACCAATCAGGTCGGTGCCATGGGCGTCTGTATCGGCGGTCATCTGGCCTACCGCGCCGCGCTCAATATCGACGTCGTCGGTGCCTTTTGTCTCTACCCTACGGACATCCACTCAGGTACCTTGCCGGCCAACCCGGGTAATGACTCCCTGAGTCGCACCGGAGATATTGAGGCGGAGTTGGTGCTGGTGTTTGGTAAGCAAGACCCCCATGTGCCGAGCGAGGGACGCAGGCTCATCTACGACAGACTCACTGAGACGGGGCGCAAGTTTACCTATCTCGAGGTCAATGCCCAGCATGCCTTTATGCGTGATGAGGGAGACAGATACGATCCCGCGTTGGCACTGCAGATCTATCAGCAGGCGGTGGGCTTCTTCCATCGAGTGCTGCGCTAATCTGCGTGCGTAAAAAGTTAATAGAACAAAAAGGCGAACCTAAGGTTCGCCTTTTTACTTTAGTCGAGACAATCTGCGCTAGAGGCTAGCTAGAGCCATTTGCGGCGCCTGAATAGCCAGATCAGTACCGCAGTGATGCTGAGCATGACCCCCCAGACGATGAAGTAGCCATCTTTATGTTTCAGCTCGGGAATATACTCGAAGTTCATGCCATAGATACCGGCGATAAAGGTGAGCGGCACGAAGATGGCGGTGATGATGGTCAGCACTTTCATGATGTTGTTCAGCCTGTGGGCGCTGATGGAGATGTAGCCGTCGATCAGATCGCTGGAGACCTGATAGAAGAGGTCCGCCAGACTGGCCGCCCTGTGTTGATGCTCGCACACGTCGTTGATCTCATGGTAGAGGCTGTCGTCGAAGGGCACTGAGGGCTCGCCGCGCAGGCTGTCGAACAGCTCCACATGGTAGTGAAAGTTGCGTCTCAGCCGGGTGAGATCTGTCTTGTAGAGCACCACCTCGGCCAGAATTTTATCGTCCGCCGTGGTGAGCATCACGGTTTCCAGCTCCTCCAGGCGGCTCTCGAGATCAAACAGGATCTTATGATAACGCTTGATCACGTAGCGGCTGAGCTTCAGCGCAACGGCGCCTGTGTTTTGCAGCGACAGCTCGCCAGCCTCCAGCGAGGTCATGGTGCGCTCGATGGAGAGCGAACGCTTGCTGTGGCGGGTCACGATGAAACGCGGCCCCACAAACAGCGCCAGCACTATGTTGTCGCAGTTGATGGAGTCAGAGTCGGCCGACAAGCCCCTAAGCAGAATAAAGGTATGGTCGTCGAAGTCCTCTATCTTAGGGGGATGGCGATCCCGCGAGGCGTCCTGTAGCGCCAATGGGTGCAGACCGAAATCCTGCTGCAGCGACTCGCTCAACTCATCGTCTATCTCACCGTCGATATTGAGCCAGAGTATGGTGTCGTCCCTCTGCTGCCAGCTGGCGACCTGAGACGCATCGCCCCGGGTGAGCGAATTATTTTGCGGATCATAGAGTAAAGTCGTGAGCATCGCGGCCCCCTGTCGGTTAATCGCTTTGTACTTGAGTATGGTCTTTCTCGGGCGATTCGCTCAATGGCTTGGCCTGAGTGTGCGCCTGAGTCAGTTTCAATACTCCTTTCTGTAGCATCAGGTTGTTAGGGTAGGTGATGGTGATGCCGTCGCTGCGCTCGATCAACACGTGAAACAGACTGATCTCGGCGATGATGCCGCTAACATCTTCATCCTTATCGATAATTTTGATGTGATCGCCAATACGGTAGGGGAAGACGAAGAAGATCAAGATCCCGGCGGTGATGTTACTTAAAATCGACCATTGGGCCACCAAGGCCACGCCGAGCACGGCAAATACCGAGGAGATAAACAAGGAAACCTGCTGATATTCGATGCCGAGTGAGATCACCCAGAGACAGGCGATGATGATAAACAGCAGGTAGGTAATATATTGGGTCACCATTTTGGTGCGTTTAAAGGAGACCTGTTTGGACTCGGCCAGCTTGGCGATCCAGTTGGTAAGCAGACGCTGGGCGAAGATGAAGATGCCTATGTAGAGACAGCTGACGAGTAGGGTTTGTGTCATGGTAAATTGCAAATGAGCCAAAGATTTCAAACAAATACTACAAGGCTTGCCCGATTGCAATGCGAGAATGATGGGGCGAATGAGGGGGGGGGGGGGCTGCTTAGTTTTTACCCTTGACTCACAAACTAAACTCGTGTGCCTGCCTTTCTTTTTGTATAAGGCTCTATAAAAGGTTTCAGGGAAGGGATCTGCCTGCTGTTGTGTGCGCTGTTGCCTTTGCTATTGCCTTTGCCGTTGTGGGGGCTTTTGCGGCATACTAGCGCCTTTATTTCGCCTAACCTTTGTTGCGTTTGAAGTCCTGCGCCCAAGATGAGGCGTCCCTGCGGAGAGAGAGATGTCAGACTATATCACCCTATATACCGGCGAAGATGACCATGGCCCACTGCTGGTCATGGAAGATAAGGAGGTTCGCCTGCTCTCCTTTGGGGATAACGATGAGCAGAGCAAGCTGCTCAAGTCGGCGCTGCATGTGCCCATGCATACCTATCTGCAGGCCATGTTGCTGGTGCTACTGTTTATCAAGCCTAAACGCGTCATCGTACTCGGCCTGGGGGGGGGCGGCCTCATTCATGCATTGCGTAATTTCGACCGCGGGATCAATATCACGGCGGTAGAGCTGAGGGAGGCGGTGATCGAGGTGGCCAAGCGTTATTTCTGGTTGCCGCTGGGGAAGAAGCTCAACCTGATTCATCAGGACGCCAATGCGTTTCTGGCAGATACGGATCATAAGAAGGCCGATGTGATCTTCGCCGATATCTATCATGGCGACGGCGTGGATGAGCAGCAGCTCAGCGAGACCTTTATCGCCAACGCCGCCGCCCTGCTCAAGAGTGAAGGTTATTTGGTGCTTAACTGCTGGAAGGAGCATAGCCGCGACTCCGCCTTGCTGGCCCTGTTACAGAAACACTTTAGCGACGTGCGCGCCTGCCTGACAGGTGGCGGCAACTGGGTGGTGCTCGCTGGTAAACAGGCGCGGCAGATAAGCGCCAGCGGCCTTAAAGCCGAGGCGCAGCAGTTGTCGCTGCTGCTAGACTTTCAGTTAGGCCGCAGCCTGACCCGCTTCGAAACCTGGGAGTGAGACTGACTCGCTCCCCTTAATCGGTTTTTTACGGCTATGCCATTATGTAATAGACTTGTAATCTTAAAAACCGATTAGCATGATAGCTTTTATCCGTTATATTTAATTGTCCAGTCTCGTTATTATCTCTTCATCGACAAAGAACACGGGGTTAAGGCAAACGCCTCACCCCCACAAATTTACTGTTAATAACGAGCACTGGAGCAAGCAATGACTCAATCTATCATCAACACCGAAATCAAGCCTTTCTCAGCCACCGCATATCACAAGGGCGACTTCGTCTCTGTAACTGAGCAAGACCTACTGGGTAAGTGGTCTGTGGTTTTCTTCTACCCAGCCGACTTCACCTTTGTCTGCCCAACAGAGCTGGGTGACATGGCTGACCATTACGAGAAGCTACAGTCTATGGGTGTTGAAGTTTACTCAGTGTCTACCGACACTCACTTCACTCACAAGGCGTGGCACGATAGCTCAGACACTATCGGCAAGATCAACTACCCAATGATTGGCGACCCAACGGGTGTTATCTCACGCAACTTCGGCGTGATGATCGAAGAGGAAGGTCTGGCACTACGTGGTACCTTCGTGATCAACCCAGAAGGTCAGATCAAGGTTGCCGAGATTCACGACCTGGGTATCGGTCGTAGCGCTTCTGAGCTGGTTCGTAAGATCCAAGCGGCCCAGTATGTTGCGACTCACGACGGTGAAGTTTGCCCGGCAGCATGGCAGCCAGGTGAAGAGACCCTAGCGCCTTCACTGGACCTAGTTGGTAAGATCTAAGATCTTCCACATCAGGGTCGCCCGGGGCCTCATCATCTCGGGCGACCCGGCGAAAGCCAAAGTAGTTTAATCATCATTCTTTTTCATTGCCGGTTCACCTCCCCCTGCATGCGAGCCGGCAATTTTTCCCTATGTTTTTGGCTCCCTTCTGGGGGCCACTTTTTCCTAGGAGTTATCATGTTAGATGCGAATGTGAAAAATCAGCTGACTACCTATCTGCAAAACCTCAAGCGCCCAGTTGAACTTGTCGTATCGGCAGATGAGCGTCCTAAAGCAAAAGAGTTATTGTCGCTGGCAACCGATATTGCCGCGCTTTCAGAATTAGTGTCATTGACCGAATCCGTGGGTGAGCGTACCCCGTCGATGACTGTGAAGAGTGCCGATAACGGCAGTCAGATCCATTTTGCCGGCCTGCCAATGGGCCACGAGTTTACCTCTCTGGTGCTGGCCCTGCTGCACACAGGCGGCCATCCGATCAAGCTTGCACCTGAGGTGATCGAGCAGATCCGCGACCTACCCGGCGAGTATCGCTTCGAGACCTATGTGTCACTCAGCTGTCAAACCTGTCCGGAGGTGGTGCAGGCGCTCAACATGATGTCGGCGATCAACCCCAATATCCAAAACACCATGATAGACGGCGCCCTGTTCCAAGATGAAGTGAACGAGCGCAATATCATGGCGGTTCCCTCTGTCTACCTGAACGACGAGCCGTTTTCTGTCGGTGGTATTAGCGTGGTCGAGATCCTCAATAAGCTGGATGTCAACGCGGCAAGCCGTCAGGCGGAAAAGCTCAGCCAGAAAGAGGCTTTCGATGTGCTGGTGGTCGGTGGCGGCCCGGCTGGCGCATCGGCCGCCATCTATGCGGCCCGTAAGGGACTGAGAACCGGCATCCTGGCGGACAAGTTTGGTGGTCAGGTGGCCGAAACCGTAGGCATCGAAAACTTTATCTCGGTCAAGGCGACCGAAGGGCCTAAGCTGGTGGCCAACCTGGAAGCCCATGTTCACGACTATGATGTCGACATCATGGATAACCAGCGTGCCCTGAGCCTTAAGTCAGGCGAGCTGTTTGAGATCCAGACCGAAAGCGGTGCACTGCTGCGCAGCAAGACGGTACTACTGGCTACGGGCGCTCGCTGGCGCGAGATGAATGTGCCGGGTGAGAAAGAATATCGCGGCAAAGGCGTCGCCTACTGCCCACACTGTGACGGCCCGCTGTTTAAGGGCAAGCGTGTCGCCGTGATTGGCGGTGGTAACTCGGGCATAGAGGCGGCCATCGATCTGGCCAATATCGTCGAGCATGTTACCGTGCTGGAGTTCGACAGCAAGCTACGCGCCGACGAGGTGTTGCAGCGTAAGGCAGCCTCCATGGGCAACATAGAGATCATCACCCAGGCGATGACCACAGAAGTGGTGGGCGATGGCACACGGGTACAAGGCCTGAACTACACAGACAGAGCCACGGGCGAGCAGCACCATGTTGCCCTGGCGGGTATCTTCGTACAGATAGGTCTGGTGCCTAACGCCGAGTGGCTCAAGGGCACAGTGGATCTTAGTGATCGCGGTGAGATCATTGTCGATGCTAAAGGCCAGACCTCATTGCCAGGCGTATTTGCCGCAGGCGATGTGACCAACTCAGCCTTTAAACAGATCATCATCGCCATGGGTAGCGGCGCAACGGCCTCTCTGGGCGCATTCGATTACCTGATCCGCCTCGGCGAGCCAGCAGACGCGGTAGCCGCCTAAAGGTACAAAATGCCACAAAATAAACAGTCAGCTTTATGCTGGCTGTTTTTTTTTTCGTCTTTATAATTACTTAAGCTTATGACGAAAGCAGAAGAGGGCGGGCACAGACACGATGAATAGTAAGCCAAAAAGCTTTGACGAACTACTAGTCCAAGAAACCCATATCTATCTTTGCCGCTCGGTAAAATGGACCGCCTATCTCTCTGTGTTCCTACTTGTCGCCATTTTCCTTGCGTCCATGCTACAGAAGAATAGTCTTCTGACGCTGCAGGATCTTCTGGTGCTGCAAATGCCAACCCTGTGCATCGCCCTGTTTGGTCTGGCGGGGATCCTCTATCGTCAGCCAGAGCAGCATCGCATGGGGCTGGTGTTGGCCTATCTACTGGTGTTAGAAGTTGCCTGGATCTACTTTGTGGTGGGCCATTACTGGCTCACCAGTTCCTATAACCTGTTGGGCGAATATGGCTCTCTTGCCACCGTCGATTCGGTAACCGACGTGCTGGTATTCACCTTCGCCATCTCTCTCTATCCGGTGCGTCGCTGGCTCCTGGTCAGTGTGGTGCCTCTGTTACTGGTTAGCCTAGTGACCCGGCTTATCGAGATCCCGGAAAATCCTATCTTTGCCCTGACCAAGTTTGTCTGTCTCTTGGTGATCATCATTACCGGGCAGAAGGTGTTGCTGCAATGGTTTCGTAAGGCTATCTTGCGCGACGCCGAGAAACAGCAGTTGTTGCAGCAGTTTAAGCGTATGGCGCTCATCGATGGTCTAACTGACCTGAGTAACAGGCGTCATTTCGATGAGGTGCTCGCCTTGGAGATCAAGGCCGCCGAGCGCACCGGCGATCCTCTGAGCATGATCTTGTTGGACGTGGATTTCTTCAAGCGCCTTAACGACAGCCTGGGCCATAGCGATGGCGATCGCTGTCTGGTAAGGCTGGGTGAGGTGCTGCATGGTGTGGCCTCCCGGCCTCGGGATCTGGCGGCGCGATATGGCGGCGAGGAGTTTGCCATCATTTTGCCCGATACAGATCTCGACGGGGCGCGCCATATTGCCGAGCAGATACGTTATGAGCTCAAGGACGCCGAGATCCCCCATCCCGATTCTACTCTCGGCGCCTATGTCACCGTCTCTCAGGGGGTCTGTTTGTGGCAGCCGGGCTTGGATGCGGATGAGCTGCTGGCCTGCGCCGATCAGCTCCTCTATCAGAGTAAGGCCCAGGGGCGGGATAGATACAGTACTGGGGTGGCCAAGGGGGAGGCGGCCGAAGATAAGGTCGTCAGTTCCTACCAGTCTTGACGGCGCCTCTGGAAGGCGCCCATAAAAGGCTAGCTGTATTTGGCGTCTATGGTCTTTAGCGAGCGTAAAAACAGCCCCAGGCCGCCAATTGCCAGCACCAGTATGACCAAGAGATCGAAGGTGCTCATGGTCCTGAGGTTGAATCTGACGCTGGAGAGTACACCAAAAATAAGCGCCGTGAGTGAGCCTAGGGTCAAGAGCCAACCCAGCAGGTTTCTGGCGTTGTAGAAGATGATGCCTATGCCGAAGATCAGTGGGATCAGTATGGTGCCACCGGTGATCCCCATGCCACCGACGTTGTAGAGTCGATAGCCTAGGCTAAAGTTTGAGGTCACTGAAATGGCGTTCAGCAGCAGGTAGAAACCACCACACATCATCACCAAGCCCACTAAAAACAGGCCTATTCCTCCGGAACTGCCGCCGGCTCCTCGCATCTTGTTATCCTCCATAATTAATCTTCCACTGTTTGTGACTAGCTATCTGTAACCAGTTTTGCCAGATTTGCTCGCCTGGGCATATAGCAAGGTCGGCTCAGCTTAGTATTTTTTACCGCGTTAGCCAAATAACTTTGTCTGATGTCGGCAAGCCTTGAGGTAGGCAAGGGGAGTGATGAGCCTGAGGCAACATCAAACAGCGACAAATAAGGGCCATAAAAAAAGCCCTCATGATGAGGGCTTTGCGAAGTTCGCTCTGATCTAAGCTGTGGTATTAATGTTGTGACCACTATTTCCCACAGGCCCAGCGCTAGGCGCCGAGTCAACTGCTTCAATCAGTTGTAGTGCAATCTCTCCCTCTGCCTGCTGCTGCTCTTTGGCGAGCTGTGCAACTTTAACCCCAACGCTTCCATTGCTTAGATTAGGTTGTAGATTACTGGTTCCAACTGTTATTGCCATGATTACCGCCTTAAACTGGGTGAGAGCCTACTTACTTTGTGACTATAGTTAACCGAAAAATTCGCTTAGGTTAACTATAGTGCTATCGGCAGCGTTTTGGAAAACTTTAGCCTTTGCCAAATTAACTGGTGGCGCCGCGTCTCTCTATCAATTTGCGTCCCATGCTGATGATGAAGGTCAGGCCGATGGAGGCGAAGATCAAGCCAATGGCCAGGCCGGCATTTTGCAGCGCGGTCGGATCCAGGGCCAGCATGCCGCCCAGGCCAATCATCATGATCCCCGACATCAGCTTCAGTGTCTGTCCCTCTTTCTCGGTGAGCTTGCGCTTACCCAGGGTGGCGCTGAAGGCGATCACGATAGCCGCCAGCGGGATCACATAGACTATGTTGTAGAAGGCCAGGTAGAGATAGCGCTCGAATGCCGGCAGCTCATGCATAGACAAGACGCTGGTGTAGATCATCGGGAAGCCTGCGGTGCACAGCAGCTCATAGGCGTTGGCCAATATGGCCAAGACCACAGTGCCGGCAATCATCGCCGCCATGCTACTGGCGCTGGTGAGTTTACCCATGCGCTTGATAAGCCCGGTGCGGTTCTCCGCCGACATGGAGAGGCTGACCTCGCCCTTGGTGAAGAAGTATTCCTTGATGTTGATGGCACCGGCGACCAAGGCCATCAGGCCGGCCCCGAGTATGATGAGGCCACCATCGCTCCCTGCGCCCAGCAGTTCGAAGATGTTGAGCCAGGCGATCATAAACAGGAAGTAGATAAAGCCCGAGAAGAAGACGAAGATGCCGCCGACGATCAGCATGCGGCTGCGGCTCTTGGCATTTACCATGATAGAGAGCAGAAACAGCAGCACGAAGAAGGCGCACGGGTTAAAGGCATCGACCCCGGCGAGCACCACGGTTAACACTGGCAAGGAGAGCTGCTCTGGCGCCACCACGCCGATCAGTGGCAGTTCTATAGGCTGTACCTTAGTGACGGGCGCGGCAGGTGCGCTTTCTTCCAGCCCCAGGTCACAGGTACCGGGCTCGCTACTGGCGCTACAGGTGGCAAACAGCGGCTCGCCCTCAGCGGATGCCATGCCTGCTTGGGTAGCCTGATCATTGTCTGCGACCACACCGCCCAAGGCGCGGTAACAGGCCTTGAGCTGCTGTAGAATAAATTGCCCAGTCACGGCTTCGCTGCTGTAGCCTACGGTTGCCTGTTCGCAGGCGGCGATATAGGGCACGGAGCGGGCGGCAACCTTGGTCTGCTCGGCGATTGTCTGCCATTTCTCTTGAGTCCCCGCCTGAGACACCATGTGTGACTCCAGCTCAATCCAGGGATACTTTTCCGGCAGACTGTCGATGAAGGGGTGCGCCTCGGCGCAGTGCGGGCAGGTCTTAGACCAGAAGAAATAGAGCTTAATTTTCAGCTGGCCGTCGGCGTCGACATAATGCCAGGTGGCATTCTGAGACGCAGTGTGTTGCTCGGCCTGTGCGAAGCTGGGTAGTGCGCTCGAGAGTAACAGAAAACAAAACATCAGGGCTCTAAACATAATCCCTCCCCGGGGCTGACTTGCCAAAAGACGATGACAAAGGCGTGAATCCTCTAGGGACAGTTTACTGCGGGTGATGGGGGAGACTAAGTTTATGTTTAAGATTTGCAACGCAAATCTTGAAATGTACAGGAAGTGTTAACTGGCGCGGATTTTTGTTTATCGTCAAGCCGCCTCGCTAATTCTGAGGGAGACGGCTTGCTGACTAGTGCCTACTCGCTGAGGCGCTTACTTTAGTTGTTGACGGCTTGGGTCTACCGTGCTGGCGATGGCTGTTTCGTTCTCGCCCTGCTGGCACCAGTGAAGGCTGAGGGTACGGGTATCTTCCTTGCTGGCCGTCAGCAGCTTAGTGACCACAGGCTGGTTGTAGTCGGCCTTGGTCAGGAAGGTCTTGACCCGCTCGATGCGGCGGTTGGCGAGCCAGAGGTTATAGTCTCTGAGCTTCTTATCTGTCTCGCCCTTATAGAGGGGAAACTCCAGCAGCAGGTAACCGCTGTCGGCTTGAGTCTTCTCGATCAGCGCCTGCAACTGTTTGGCATATCGGCTATCGAAGTAAGAGCTGTTTTTCTCAAAGGGAATATCGCCAAAGCTAATGTTTTGTGGGCAGGCGGCACTGGCTTGGGCGGCAAAGAGAAATGACAACATCACTAGCAGCAATTGCTTCATAGTGAACACCTCCATTGTGTTTTTTAGTGTATCGAGCTGAATAGTGGGGGGAATTTAGGGGATTATCGCTCGAAAAGCAACCATCTTTGTTGGTGGAAAGGGGCGGAAATTTCAGCCTTTTTGAGTATTTAACCTAGCGTCAGGATTCAGTCGAGCCGCATCTAGATGGTTTTACTTAATTATTTGATTAAGTCTCTGTAAAGATGACAGATTATTGACTAACTATGCAGTAAAAAATTTTTTTGATAATTTTTCACTTTGGCCTGCGCATGGCGTAAACTTGGTAAAAGTTGTGTGCAATTTAATGATGGCGATCCAATTCATGAGTCAATCCACGAGCCAAGATTCTCACCCTAATCCCCTGGCCCTCGAAAACCAGGTCTGCTTCTCGCTTTATAGCGCCGCCAATGCCATGGTGCGTGCCTACCGCCCTCTGCTGGAGGCGTTGGACTTGACCTATTCGCAATATCTGGCGATGTTGGTGCTGTGGCAGGAGCCGGGGATCAGCGTCAAGACCCTGGGTGAGCAGCTGCACCTGGACTCGGGCACCCTGACGCCTCTGCTAAAACGCTTGGAAAGCAAAGGCCTGGTGACCCGCGGGCGAAGCGAAGCCGACGAGCGGGTGCGGGTGTTGCAGCTGACCGACGCAGGCCGTGAGCTGCAGCAGCAGGCCCGGTCGATCCCTATGCAGATGCGTTGCAAACTTGGGGGCGAGCCCGAAGAGTTTATTGAACTCAAGCGCCTGTGTGACAAGGCCTACCGCTATCTGGATGCGGCGAGCCAGAGCGAGAATAGATAGGTTTATTTGGCGAAAGGATGCGATATGCAAGCAGTGGATTTAGTGGTGATTGGTGGCGGAATAACCGGGGTGGGTATCGCCCAGTGTGCCCAGGCCGCCGGCTACTCTGTGGTGCTGCTTGAGAAGGATAATCTGGGCGAGAAGACCTCGTCGAACTCCAGTAAGTTGATCCATGGTGGCCTGCGTTACTTAGAATCGGGCCAACTCGGCTTGGTGCGCCAATCCCTGAGTGAGCGCAAGGCGCTGCTGACACTGGCGCCCGAGCTGGTCAAGCCTGTGCCTTTCTACATTCCCCTCTACCGTGGCAGTCAGCGCGGCCCGCTGGCCATTCGGGCCGGGTTGAGTTTGTATGCCTTGCTCAGCGAGCTAGATCCCCTGGGCCAGTTTCAGTCTGTGCCGGCCAGTCGCTGGAGTGAACTGGCCGGTCTCAAACTCAAGGGGCTGCGCGCCGTGTTTCGTTACTGGGACGCCCAGACCGACGATGGCGCCCTGACCCGCGCTGTGGCCCAGAGTGCCAGACGGTTGGGGGCAGAGCTGCTGACCCAGATCAGCCTGGAGCAGATAGAGCACAGGCCAGACTCCTGCATCGTCAGCTTCAGCCATAAGGGGGAATCGCGGCGCCTCAGTAGTCGCTGCGTCATCAATGCCACCGGGCCCTGGGTCAATCAGACACTCGAGCTGGTCATCCCTAAGGTGGAGGTCTCGCCGGTAGAGCTGGTGCAGGGGAGCCATCTTGTGCTGGATATTCCAGCGCCCAGCGGCATCTTCTACCTGGAGTCTATCTTCGATAAGCGGGTGGTGTTTGTCATGCCCTGGCAGGGTAAGACAATGATAGGCACCACAGAGACCCTAATCGATGCGGTGGACACGGCGGGCGTGACGCAGGCCGAGGAGGCTTATCTGCTGGGGATCTACCGCCACTATTTCCCTCTGAGTGAGAATGATGGCGCACTCGAAGGGCGCATCACAGGGCGATACTGCGGCGTGCGCGTGCTGCCCAAACAGGGCGGCGAGGCGTTCGATCTGCCCAGGGATACCATGATGCTGTCGCGCGATACCCATCCCAACCTACTCACCGTCTATGGCGGCAAGCTGACCACCTTCAGGCACACGGCTAAGGAGGCGTTGGCCTGGGTCAAGAGTCGCCGCGGGCCCAAGCCGATACGTGCCGATGTCGATAAGTTGCGCCTCACGCCCGTGGTAGATGAATCATTGGTAAGCCTGTCACCCTCGGCGACAGGTGATTTTTCTCCTCAAAAAGGCTAAAGTAGGGCGCCTTTTTTAAGCTAAGCTGCGAGCAAACCATCCGTGAAGTGTGCCTATTTCGATGCTAATCAGTGTCTTTCCTGTCGTCATCTCAAGACGCCCCTGAGTGATCAGGTGGCGGCGAAAACGGCGACCCTGGAGGCACTGCTCAAGGAGCTGCCGGTGGAGCAGTGGCTTCCTCCTGTGGTGGGGCCAGCGAGCGGTTTTCGTAACAAGGCCAAGATGGTGGTGTTGGGCGCCGCCCATCAACCTATATTGGGGCTGGTGAGCCCGAGTGGCGAGGCGGTGAGCCTGTGTGATTGCAGCCTCTATCCTCAGGATATGCAGCAGTTGCTGCATCGTTTAGAGGCGTTCGTGCGCCAGGCCGGCATTCCGCCCTATAGGGTCGATAAGGCCAAGGGCGAGCTTAAATTTATCCTGCTGACCCGCAGTCAAGTACGCGGCGAGTATATGCTGCGTTTCGTGATGCGCTCAGAGCAGGCCATTCCCCGCATCGAACGTGAACTGCCAAGGCTGTTAGCCGAGCACCCCGAGATCAAGGTGGTGTCGGTGAACCTCCAGCCTGTACATATGGCTATTTTGGAAGGAGAGGAGGAGATCTTCCTTACCGAGGCGACTCGGCTGGAGGAGGAATTTAACGGAGTGCCCCTCTACATTCGTCCCAAGAGCTTCTTCCAGACCCATCCCGAAGTGGCGGCCAAACTCTACCTGAGCGCGCGGGAGTGGACCCGTGAGCTGGCGCCTAAATCCATTTGGGATCTCTTCTGCGGCGTCGGCGGTTTCGGCCTGCACTGCGCCTCGAAGGATGTGGCCCTCACCGGCATAGAGATCGAGGCCGAGGCGATCGCCTGCGCCAAGATGTCGGCCGAGACGCTGGGGCTTGATAAGATGCGCTTCACCGCGCTGGACTCGACCAGCTTCGCCAGCGACAGCCGCGGTCAAGAGAAGCCGGAGCTTATTATAGTCAACCCGCCCAGACGTGGTATAGGCGAGGCCTTGTGCCACTCCCTGAGTGAGTTTGCCCCTAAGGCGATCCTCTACTCCAGCTGTAATCCCAAGACGCTGGCCAAAGATCTACATTGCATCTCAGGTTACCGGGTGACCAAGGTACAGTTGTTTGACATGTTCCCCCACACAGATCATTTCGAGGTGCTGGTGATGTTGCAGCGCATCGGCGAGTAACCGGCCAAGTTGCTAATGGTAGCTCTCAAGTCTCTTTTTTGAGTCTGTCATCAGGCTGTCATCTGTCTGTCATAATTTAAATAGCCATGCTATTCAAAAGGCTGCGCTGGCTTAAGCGACGTGGTCAAATCACGGGCGCGCGTTGACGGAGGATGACAACTTGGGCGAGGTATTTAAGCAGTTTCTGCTCCTGGGGCTGATGAGCTTCGGCGGGCCGGCAGCGCATATCGGGTATTTCAAGCGGCGCTTCGTCGATGAACTCGGCTGGCTGGACGCCGAGCGTTTTGGCGCCATAGTCGCCATGAGCCAGGTGATCCCCGGACCGGGCTCGAGCCAGGTGGGTTTCGCTATCGGCCATCACAGGGCAGGACTTTCCGGTGCGCTCGCTGCCTTCCTGGGCTTTACCTTGCCCTCATTTCTGCTTCTCTATCTTATGGCTGTGGCTAGCCTGAGCTGGCTGGATACCAGTTGGTTTCAGGGGCTGATCCATGGCCTCAAGCTGATGGCGGTCGTTGTGGTAGCCGATGCCGTGCTGAGTATGTTTAAGCAGTTCTGCCGTCGCGGCGCCACCCGGCTAATTATGCTGCTCTGCGCCTCATTCACCCTGTTTGTCGGCACCCTGGCCAGCCAGCTAGGCCTGTTGATCTTGGCCGCAGTTATCGGCGCCGTCCTGCTGGCACCATCGGCGCTTCAGGGTCTTGAGCAGGATGCAGGGCAGCAAGGTGCGAATGGAGGAGAGGGCGTCTCAGTGGATACCTTACGGCCGCAGATGCTGCCGCTTATGCTCTTTATCCTGCTGTTTGGTCTGTCGCTCTTCTGGCTAGGGACTGGCCATAGCCTGTCTCAGTTGTTTGCCCAGTTTTATCAGGCGGGTGCCCTGGTGTTCGGTGGCGGTCATGTGGTGCTGCCGCTGCTGGAGGCGAGTGTCGGCCAGCAGCTGACCAGCGAACGTTTCCTGACGGGTTATGCCCTGGCTCAGGCGGTGCCTGGCCCCATGTTTACCCTGGCGGCCTTTCTCGGCGCAGAATCTTGGCTGGAGTCGCCGCTGCTGGGGGCCCTAGTGGCGACACTCGCCATCTTCCTCCCGGGATTCTTGCTGCAACTCTCTTTGCTGCGCAGCTGGCATGGCCTGATGGGGCGGGCGAGATTTCGCGGCGCCATCATGGGACTCAACGCCGCCGTGGTGGGCCTGCTGCTGGCGGCACTTATCTCGCCTGTGATAGCCAGTGCCATCCTCGCCTGGCCCGATGCTCTCTTAGTACTGATAGGACTGGCCTGGCAGCTGCGTTATCGGCCCAGCATTCTCATGCTATTGCTAGGCTTCGCGCTGGCGGGGATGCTGCTCGGCGTGCTGGGAGGGCTTTTTTAGGATGAGACAAGTTTAATGGAGCGGCGAGCCGATGCTATTTTGCTGGCTGATTGCGCCAGAGCAGGGTGAGGCTGGCACCGCCTAGCTCTTCGGACTTAGCCACCTCTAATCGGCCCTGATGCCAGATGGCGATCTTGCGTGCTATGTAGAGCCCGAGGCCGTAGCCCGAGCCGTCGGACTGTTCCTTGTCCCTTGCAAAAGCGGCCAGCAGCTGTTTGCCCTTGCCTTCGAAACCTGGGCCATCATCTTCAACGGTTATCTGACACAGATCGCCTTCGCAGATAAAACGCACCTGGATAGTCTGCTTGGCGAAGCGCAAGGCGTTCATGATCAGGTTTTGGGTGGCTATGCTCATTGAGCTGGCGTCGAATACCGCAAGCCTGTCGTCGGCAATAAAAGTGATGCCTATCTTGTCCTGGTAGAGGGCAAATTTCTCCTCTAACTGGTCGAGGAAGGCCTGGGTGCTGACGGCTTCTTTCTTTATCTGCGCCTCCCTGTGTTCCAGCTTGGCGAAGGAGAGGTAGTTGTTGGCCAGCTGCTCTATCTCATCTATATCGGCGTTGAGTCGCTGCCAGTATCTCTCATCCAGCTCCGCCTTGCTCAGCTGCAGCGCGAAGCGCATGCGCGCCAGAGGCGTCCTGACTTCGTGGGAGATGGTGCGCGACAGCTCCTTGTGCATCTGCAGGAAGTCGACGATCTGCACCGTGACTTCATGGAACACCTTGGCCAGGGGATAGATGGCCGAGCGCTTGTTGATCGTCTGCTCCATCTTTCTTGGATTGGCTCCGAACTCCACCGCGGATGCCTGCAGCTGGGAGAGATCCCGAAACAGGGGCCAGATCAGCAGCAGCGCCAGACAGCCCAGGCTGGCGTAGAGGGCGAAGATGATAAGCTCTGTGGGCACCGCCTGAGTGGGCTTGCGCAGCACAGGGCCGAAGGCGATCACCTTGGCCGGCTCTTTGTTGTTTGAATCGCTAATCTCGGGGGCCTGACGATAGTAGTAGGTCTTGCCGCCGCTGAGGGTGAGGGCGATGGTTTCGCCGCCATCCAGCTTATCGGCCAGGTCCTGGGGCAGCGCCAGTTCGTCGCGTGAGAGCTGGCGGAACAGCACACTATTGTCATCCTCGCTCAGGCCACGAAACACGCTGTCGACATCTATCTGGTAGGACTCCACCTGGTGCTGCATGGCGCCGTGGATCTCGCTGAAAGACCAGATGATCAGGGCGCTGCTTAAGATCAGCAGGGCATAGAGACGGTAGAATTGAAACTTCATCCCTTTTCCGATAGCTGGGGCTGATAGTTAAACAGATAGCCCTGGCCATGTACCGTCTTGATGGTGAGGCCGTCGATCTGATAGCTGTCTATCTTCTTTCTCAGGCGGCTGATCTTAAGATCGATTGCCCGATCGAGGCCGTCGTAGGGGCGGCCTACATACTGCTCGAACAGGTATTCGCGGCTGAGCACCTTGCCCGGGTGCTGGGCGAAGATCCATAGCAGGTCGAATTCCTGGGTCGTCACCTTCTGTGGGCGGTCGCCTATGGTCAGCTGTTGATGAGTATGATCTATGGTGAAATCGTGCAGAGTGACGCTCTGTGGCGGCGCCTCGCTGGGGAGCTTTCTCAGGTTGGCCTTGATGCGAGCCACCAAGAGTTCGGGATTGACCGGCTTGACGATATAGTCGCTGGCGCCCAGCTCTAAGCCCTTTATCTGTTCCTGCTGGCCGTCGAGGGCGGTCATGAAGATGATCACGCATTGGTAGCGCGCCTGTAGCTCGGCGAATAGGCTGAAGCCGTCGCTGTCGGGCAGCATGATGTCGCAGATGATGAGATCGAACCTTAGATCGGTGGGCAAATTAGCCACCGCCTGGGCCGATTCGCTGTGGGTCAGGTCGAAGCCTTGCTGTGTCAGGTAGAGCAGGGTGAGCTCCGCCAAATCCAGATCGTCTTCAATCAGGAGAATCTTAGGTTTGCTCATAACAGGTTCCAGTTGAGTCCTCGTCGTTTGCGAGTGTTAACGGGCTGATAGGTGGCGATCTGTATGGTCACCTCATCGAGCACCTTATTGTTGAGATCTTTGATCAGTACCTGGGTATCCTTGGTGAGCGTCAGCTCCAGCAGGTGATCCACGCTAAGGCGATCGAAGCACTGCTCAGGAGCTTCCTTAAGGGCTATCCAGATACAGGTTTGTTCCAATGCCTCAAGTTTATAGCTGATCTTGAGCGTCATGTGACAGGGCGTGCCGGCCTCGAGTACTGCACAGGTCTTGGGCTTAAAATTGACCTGAGTGCTGTTGGCCTGGCAGTAGAAGCTGGTGGCCAGGGCCAGTAGTAACATGCACTGTATCAGCTTGATGGCATTAGAAGGCATAGCTGACTCCGATGAACCCAGACAGGTATCCATCCTTCTCTATCATGAGGTTCTTAGTGATCTCGTCTCCTAACCAAGTGTAGGTGATAATGGCTACAAAATTAATGTCTTGCCACAGGGGCACGTTGACGACGCCGCTGGTGTGGTAGTTGATGGCCGCCGACTGAGGTTGCTGCACCCGGCTGCGGCCCAACTCCTCCTCGGTGAAATGGTAGTAGTAGCTGATCAGCTGGCTGCTCTTGCGGATCGCGCCCACCTCGAACCCCAGGGCCCCCCAGGAAAATGCCATGCTCTTCTTGGCCTTAAGATGGATCTCGTTGCCCTGGTGGACGCCGCTGATGTCGTGAAAATAGCCCAGGGTGAAATCGCTGTAGGGGGTGAGCCAGGTGGTGCTCAGTCCACCTAGGTAGGAGATGTTACGTTCGATCGGCACCTCGGGGATCGCCGGGCCGAATATCGGCTGCTTGTTGGGTTTAAAGCCGAGGATGTCGCTCAGGAAGACCTTGTTCCAGCCGTCGAGTTCGAAGAAGAAGCCATCTTCGTTCAGGCGGGTCTGTAGATCGACCAGCAGGCTATCGGACTCATACAGGCTGTAACCCAGAGTGAAATTTTCCACATAGAAGCGGTCGTCATAGTAGGACCAGCTAGGCAGGGCGTAGGTGGTGATATCGTCTGACTTGGCCCTGGGGTTCTCGATTCCGCCATAGCCTAAGGCGAGGGTGAGGTGAAATTCGCCCGTGATAATGTCATCTATCTGCTCTTCGGCCCTAGCCTCGCACAGGAAAAAAACCGTGAGGAAAATAAGACCGGACAAGAGGTACTTCATGGCCTTCATCCACATCCCGAAACTGAAATTAGCATCTAAAACCATCTCAGGTTAAAAGTCTGTAAAAATATATATAAGTGTACAAAATGCTACATGCCTTGGAGAGATTTTTCGAGTAGAGGCTTTGGGTTAGCTCATATCGAATCCCCAAGATCTGCCGCTTGCCAAATTTCAGCTTGGCAAATCTGCGCTTTCGCTTTGCTGGCATCCTTGATCGACATCAGTGCTAGAAATCAGAGTCATCCGGTCGATTTTTTCACTCATGGTGAGTCTGCTGGGCGACTCGTGTCTATTGAATGAATAATCATGCTTCAACCACTTAGTGCCGCCAGAGCATAACATTATTTTGCTATGTGGCAAGCATGGGGCTAAGCAGGTGATGCTTCATACTTGCCTATCGGTTGTGCTGTGCGCGCCTTACTTTTGTAGCGGCTTTGTTATCATGCTTTGTTTCGAGCGATTTTCGGGGGTTATGTTTTATTTGGTTGTTTTTAAATGATTTTGTTTGTATTTGAAGCTTGTTAGATAACTCTGGTCTGACCTGGTATCTTCAAAAAACACCGGGTGTTAATCAAATGTTTGTTTTTTAACAAAACTACAAAATGCTACACCAAAGCTATCCACCTTAGTTAAGCCATCATGATTATATGTTAGTCCGCTGGTGAATAAGTATGCAAACAACAAGCTTCATCAGGGCATAACTACAAAAAAGGTGGAAGTTCCATGAAGGTGAAAACATTAGTAACAGCCGTGGCAGCCGCACTCTACAGTGCCGGTATGGCCCATGCGGCGATACAGCCGGGTAAGGTCGAAAGACTCGAGCCGCTGAAGATCACCGCCGAGCAGGCGAAAAAACTCAATGCCGGTAGCACGCAAGAGGTTAACCTGTTGCAAAACGATGGCCTGAACGTTCAGATCAGCCATCAGAACCAGAAGTTCGTTGCCGAAGAGGGACTGACTGGTGAGCATGTCTACATCGTCAGACTCTATCAGAAACCTTTGGCTCAGGCGGGCGCTAGTCTGCTGGCTCAAGGCGGTGCCGAGCGTAGTGCTGTCAAGGCTAAGCCTGGTGAGGCTAAGTTGTTTGTGGCCGGTCAGCCGGTTAACCGCGAGATCAAACAGTACCGCGACCAACTGCTAAGCAAGCAGCAGGCAGTCATCTCTGAGCTGTCGGCTACCCTGGGCGATCGCCCTGTGCGTCAGCAGTTTACCAATGCGGTCAACGGTTTCTCTATGACCATGACCCAGGAGGAGGCGCAGCGTGTTTCTCAGATGGCAAGTGTCGCCTCTGTTCGTCGCTCTAAGACCTATGACCTGCTGTCCGATGTCGGCCCAGAGCTGATCGGCGCCGACAAGATCTGGACAGGTACTGTGACAGATTCGGTTCCCTACAAGGGGGAGAATGTGATCGTCGGTATTATCGATACCGGGGTGAACACAGACCACAGATCTTTTGCCGATGTGGGCGACGATGGCTATGACCATCAAAACCCTTGGGGGGCGGGCCAGTACGTGGGTGACTGTCTCAAAGAGGGCTTCGAGGGCATGTGTAACGACAAGCTTATCGGTGTGCGCTCATACCCAGTGATCACAGATTTTTTCACCAGTGGTGAATATGGCGATACCCGCCCAGCCGTAGGTGAAGACTACCAGGGCCATGGCTCTCACGTGGCCTCAACCGCCGCGGGTAACGTGCTGCTGGATGTGGATTTCGTCAATCCGGCGCCCGGCGCGGTTAACGATGGTAGCGTAGTCAAAGAGGCACTCTTCCCGCGCATGAGCGGTGTGGCGCCTCACGCCAATATCATCTCTTACCAGGTATGTCACCCATCGAACGAACTCAATCCAGGCTGTCCGGGTGAAGCCCTGATCGCCGGTATCGAAGATGCCATCAGCGACGGCGTCGACGTAATTAACTTCTCTATCGGTGGCCAGGATTCTCACCCATGGAGCGACGACGTCGAGCTAGCCTTCCTGTCGGCTCGCGAAGCCGGCATCTCAGTTGCGGCTGCGGCGGGGAACTCGGGTCAGCCAGCAGGCTACAAGGAATACTTCGGCGCTATCGACCATGCCTCGCCTTGGCTGATGAACGTGGCGGCGAGTACCCACTCTCGTGAGATCTTGGTAGAGACCAAGCTGGTCGATCCTATGGGTGGCGATGAAGCACCACGTTGGAGCGAGATCGTCGGCGGCGCGGTAAACACCAGCTCGGTGACGGGTATGGTGGTTAAGGCCAGCGACTATGGCGACGAGTACTGCGGTGAGCCGTTCCCGGCTGGCACCTTCGATCTGACCGACGCCGATGGCAACCCGACCGATGTGATCGTGGTGTGTAAGCGTAACGATCTGAACGATCCTAACGGTATCGCCCGTAGTGCTAAGGCCAACAACATTTTGGCTGGCGGCGCCGATGGCATGATCATGTACAACTACGCCAATGCCGACAGTATTGTGGCGACGGCAGCCTATTCTGTGCCAAGCATACACATCACCAAGCAGGAGTGGGATGGTCGCTGGGACAACGGCATGTCAGGTTACGGCCTGAGCGATTGGCTGGCCAAGGGTAGCAACCATGTGCTAACCATCTCTGAAACCACTATCGATCGCGACCTGGATCCAGAGCGCGCCGACTGGTTGGCGGCCTTCTCGTCACGCGGTCCTAGCCCATCGACCCCAGAAGCCCTGATCCCTGCGGTTGCGGCCCCTGGCGTTAACATCTACGCCGCCTTTGCCGATGAGCATCCATTCGTCTCTGGTGGTTCGTCAGGTGATTTCGCCTTCCTGAGCGGTACCTCTATGGCCTCGCCACATGTTGCCGGTGCCATGGCGCTGCTCAAGCAGGCCAAGCCGAGCTGGAGCGCTACCGAGATCCAATCTGCGCTGGCGATGACGGCGGAGAACAAGGTGCAATATCACAGACTCAACGATGAGAACGGTGATGTGGCGCTGGCGTCGACCTACCGTGCCGGTACCGGTCGTATCAATGTGGCTAACGCCGCTAAGGCCGGTTTCATCATGGATGAAACGGTTGAGAACTTTAAGGCTGCCGATCCGCAAAATGGCGGCGCGGTGCACAAGCTGAACATTCCTCAGCTGGTGAACTTCGAGTGTAAGCCACAGTGTCAGTGGATCCGTACCATCAAGGCGACAACCGCCGGTAGCTGGAGCGTGACCCATGACGACGTGATGAACTGGGCCTTCGATTCTCGTTCACAGATGGCACAGAACGGTGTGTCTATCAAGGTGACCCCGAGCGAGTTTACCCTGGAAGCGGGCGAAACCATGGATATCGTGGTCGAGGCGTCGATCATGGATACCCAGGACTGGTTCAGCAACGCGGAAGTTGAGCTGCACTCTAACCTGATCTTCACCGAAACCAGCGGCGCGGCGTCTGAGGCGCACTGGCCAGTGGTGTTCAAGTATGACAAGAACGGCATGCCAGGACGTCTGGCGGCAACGGCTCACCGCAATGATGGCAATGCGATCATCAAGGGGATCAGCCTGCCGGAAGGCGACAATATCCAAGGTCGCATCTTCGCGCCTGTGAAGGCGGATGTGAAAACCATCACGCTGCCGAAGGATAACGATGCTAGCTTCCCTTGGAGCAGCAATGCCGATCAGAGCGTGCCGATGGAAGAGCGCTTAGATGAGGCGACCCATGTGGAGATGATTCAGGTGCCGGCTAATGCTCGTCGTCTGATGGTCGAATCTTTCGGCACCACAGAGAGTGGCTTGGAAGGTACCTTAGAGAAAGGTAACCTGCTGGTGTACGTGGGTAAGGACTACAACGGCAATGGCAAGGCGGATCCGTTCGAAGAGCTATTGTGTGTCTCTAACCACATCCAGTACGACAACTTCTGTAACATCAACCAGCCGGAAGAGGGCCAATACTGGGCAATTTTCTACAACCCAAGAAAGGGCTCGGCGCAGAACAACTACCACGACTTCATGGAAGAGACCTTCCAGTTCGCGACAACCGTTGTGACCGACAATGTTGCCTCTGACATGAGCGTGGACGTGCCTGCCAGCAATGGTCAGGAGCCGGTGGATATTCAGGTGAACTGGAACCTGCCTGAGATGGTTGAGGGCGATGTTTACTACTCACTGATTGACTTTGGTACCTCAGAGATCAACGCCGGCAACATAGGCAAGGTTGCCTTCAAGCTTGAGCGTGGTATCGATGATGTGCATCTGGATGTACCGCAAACCGGTGCCCATCTGGGTGAGCAGGTGCCTTTCACCTTCGAGGTGCAGCCTAATGACAGCGGCGCGGATCGTGCCTTCACCATTAGTGCCGACATCCCGGCAGGCCTGAGCCTGAATGTGGAAGATGTACTGACCTCATCTAAGGCGATAGTGACAGACATCAGCCTGGAAGAAGGTAAGCTGACCATCAGCGGTGTTCAACCTAATACCGCCGACCAGACGCCTAGCTACAATGTCACCACTAACCTGGAAGACGCCATGTGTCGTACGCCAGACTTTGGTAACAAGAATCCAGGTGGTTATGTTGACCTCGAAGAGTTCCGTATCTATCCGATCTTCAGTGGCTTCGCGCCGGTGGAATACGACGCCAACGGCCGCGCCGTTAATGGTAAGGACAACAACATCCTGAGCCGCAACGGTATCGTACTGCCAGTCGATGTGATCTTCGGTGGTCGTTATGACAGCTTCCATCTGTATAACAACAATGAAGCGCTCAATGTCGGTAAGCAAAATGCCCTGGATATTCATGCGCACGGCATCGTGTCGCTATGGGAAGGTCAGCCTTTCTTCTTCCCATACCATGACATCTTCCCGTATAACAGCTTCCCGTATGAGACGATCGGCATGTTGTGGCGTGGCTTCGAGGTACTGGATCCAAGTGCACCTAAGGCTATCTTGTCGGCGCCACTGGTCAACAACTTCAGCGAGCGTTCGGGCATCTCTATCGCCAGCACGCAAACCGGTTGGGGTATCCTGGAATACGATAACGCACGTACATACCTGCCTGCGGGTCGCGATGCAAACCGCGTCTATCAGTGGCAAGAGCTGGATGACAGATTCGATTTCGAGCTGATCTTCAACGTCAATACCCGTCACGGTGACGGCGAGTACGAGATGATGATGGCCTATGACAATCTGGACTTCGGTAGCCAAGACGGTCGTGGTTCTATCGGTATCCAAGGCTTCAAGGGCGGTGTCTATTCCTATGGTCCACTGAATGCCTACCTGGGTGAGCAGTTTAGCTACGGCGAGCTGGATAAGAAATTATCTGACGGTCTGGTGATCTGTTACGACTACGTGGGCCCTGAGTCTTCGCAGTTCGAGGTTACAGCCTGGACTCGCGTGAAAGACAGCGCTGCTGGTCAAGACCTGACGGTTAACGCCGTGAGCCAGGTCGAAGGCATGGCCGACATCAGTATGAGTCACACAGTCAGTGTTGCCTCTAACATCACCCTGGGCGCCATCGCCGACCAGAGTGTGGAAGAGAACACTAGCCTGGAAGGCATCGCCGTGATGTACGCCGATGAGCAAAACAGCGTTAACCAGATCACCGTTACCGGTGAGCACATTACCGCTGTGGTCGATGGCCATACCTCAGGTAGCGAAATCACCATCACGCCGGAAGCCAACTTCTACGGCGAAGTGGAAGTCACGGTTACCGTGAGTGATGTGGAAAACCCAAGCGATGCGGCATCGACCAGCTTCATGCTGACCGTTGAGTCTGATGGCGTCGAGCCACAGCCTGAGCCAGAAACCAAACCTGAAGTCGAAGAGAAAGACGATGGTGGCGCGCTCGGTTTCGCGGCCCTGATGCTGCTGATGTTTGCCGGCCTGCGCCGCAAGCTAGCGCGCTAATCAGGTCAAGGTGTCAGGCGGTTTGCTATTGAGCCGCCTGATACTAAGCCGCCTCATACTAAGCCGGAAAGTGAGTGTGTAAAATTTGTGCTTAGCCGTCGGAGTGACACCTAAGTACTATTTGTTAGCACTATCCGTTAGCACAAACCAATTACTGAAGTGATTGCCAGTATTCCAGGGATGGAATGCTGGCTTTTTTTATGTTAGGCGGAAATTTCGGGCAAGTTGGCTAAGATTATTGATCTACTACAATTTATCTAGCATTAAGCACTGACACTGGTACTTTTTAGCTATATTTTACTTACAAATGTAATAAACCCTGTTGGAGTGGAACATGTGGCAATTAAGAATGAAAAATAAGCTGTTGGTATTTGCTCTCCTGCCCCTGATTTTGAGTTTTCTCTTTTTAGTTTCAATCACCTATAACCTGGAATCTAACTCCCTCGAAGAGAATATGTCGACCTTCAAGGCGAGCCTCTATAGCGAGCGTAAGGCGCAGCTCAAGGATCAGGTCGATATCGCCCTGGATATCGTCGAGCATCAGCTCTCCCTGGGGACGACGGGCGATGTGAACAAGGCGCTGCGTAACGTGCGCTTCGGCACCGCCGGTTACTTCTTTATCTACGACTTCGACGGCTTCAACCGTTTCCACGCGGTCAAGCCCGCGCTGGAGGGCACGGCGCAGATCGGCATGACTGACCCTAACGGCAAGAAGATAGTGGTCGGCCTGATTGATGCCGCCAGAAGCGGCGATGGCTTCTTCAATTATGACTACTCCAAACCTGGGGTCACGGGCCTGGTGCCTAAGATAGGCTATGCCGCAACCGTGCCGGGTAAAGATTGGATCTTGGGCACAGGTGCCTATACCGACGATATCGACGCCCAGGTGGAGAGCTATCGTGAGGTGATGACCAAGCACATGAACGACAAGGCGATGATGATCATGCTCTTTGCCTTGGTGCTGGTGGCGATCACCGCCGTGGTGATGCTGGTGGCCGCCCAACGCATGGTGAACCCGATTCATAACATGGTGCAGAACCTCGAAGATATCGCCAAGGGTGAGGGGGATCTGACCAAGCGCCTGGACGTGCAGGGCAGCGATGAGATCGCCATGCTGGGCCGCGCCTTCAACCAGTTTGTTGATAAGCTGCAGGGGATCATCAAGGATGTGGCCAGGGCCACCGTCGAGGTGAAGAGCGGCGCGGATAATATCTCCTCCCAGACCGCCGCCATGGCGCAGCAGCTGATCAGCCACAACAACGAGACGGATCAGGTGGTCACGGCGATCACCGAGATGTCGGCGACCGCCTCCGAGGTGGCCATGAGCACCACTCAGGTGGCCGAGGCAACTCAGGCGGCCACCCAGGATGTGGGCAACGCCCAGGAGTGTGTCGACAGCTCGCTGCATGAGGTCTCGACCCTGATGGCGGAGATCGATATGGCGGCCGGACACATTAACTCCCTCAACGAGCAGTCACAGAAGATCAACAGCGTGTTGAGTGTGATAGGTGGCATCGCCGAGCAGACCAACCTGCTTGCCCTCAACGCCGCCATCGAAGCGGCCCGCGCCGGTGAGCAGGGGCGCGGCTTTGCCGTGGTAGCCGATGAGGTGCGTAGCCTGGCCAGCCGGACACAGGCCAGTACCTTAGAGATCAACGAGATGCTGTCTGAGCTGCATAATCTGGTGTCGCTGGCGGTGAGCAGCATGGAGTCGAGCCAGCAGAGCTGTCATCGCTCGGTGACCTCGTCGCGGGCGATCTCCGATAGCCTGGGGGCGGTGACCTCGGCGGTGACCTCGATCAACGACATGAGTACCCAGATCGCCACGGCAGCCACAGAGCAGAGTTCGGTGACCGAGGAGATTAACCGCAACGTGTTTGCGATTCAGGAGATCGTCAACGAGCTGCTACAGGCCAGTAACAGCGCCTCGGATACCAGTCAGGGGCTGGCCAACGAGGGGCGCAATTTGGATATCCTGGTAGGCCAATTTAAGGTGTAGCAGCCTGATTAAGAATGACGTCTTAAGTTGCTTCGCCGCAAAGAAAAAGGCCACAACAGGAGTTGTGGCCTTTTTTACTACGTCAGCTTGCCCTAAGACCAGCAGATCGACTCGTTGGCCTTCTCGACCCTGACGGCGCAGATCTTAAACTCGGGGATCTTGGCCACAGGGTCCAGCACATTATTGGTTAGCTTGTTAGCCGCCGCCTCGGCAAAGTGGAAGGGCAGGAAAAGCACTCCCGGCTGGGCGCGGCGCGTGACGAAGGCGGCGATGTTGATGCTGCCGCGTCTCGTCGACAGAGTCAGCACGTCGCCGTTGTTCACCCCCAGACGGTCGGCGTCGATGGCCGACATCATCACCCTGGGCGACCCCAGGGTATTGAGGCCGTCCGTCTTGCGGGTCAGGGTGCCTGTGTGGAACTGCTCCAACAGGCGCCCGGTGGAGAGGGTGAAGGGGTAATCTTCGCAGGGCAGTTCGGCCGGTAGGCGGTAGCCGACGGGCGTCATCTTGCCAAGCCCGCGGGTAAAGCGCTCTTTATGCATCAGGCGGGTGCCCTCATGATCAGGCTCTGGGCAGGGCCAATGTTTACCCAGCAGGCCTTGTGGCGTACTCGGGTCTGTGTCCTGCCATTGGATGCCGCGGTACTGGGGGGTGACGCGGGTCAGCTCCTGCCAGATCGATTCCTCATTCTCATAGCGCCAGTCGGCGCCGAGTGCCTTGGCGATATCAGTGATGATCTGCCAGTCGCGGCGCGCCAAGCCTGGGCTCTCGATGGCCGCTTGTAGACGCTGCACCCGGCGCTCGGTATTGGTGAAGTGGCCAGGCTTCTCGGCGAAGCTGGCGGCCGGCAACACCACGTCGGCCAGCTGGGCGGTCTCCGTCATAAAGATATCCTGGACGATCAGCAGCTCGGCCGACTCCAGCCCCTGCATCACATGGGCCTGGTCGGGATCGCTCAGCACAGGGTTTTCCCCCATCACATAGAGGGCCTTGAGTCTGCCGTGGGCCAGGGCGTGCATCATCTCGGTTGCCGCCAGGCCTATCTGTTCCGGTAGCCATTCCTGTTGCCAGGCTTGTCTGAAGGCGGCTTGCACCTCGGGGTCGGTGACCTTCTGGTAGCCGGTGAAGTAGTTGGGCAGGGCGCCCATGTCACAGGCGCCCTGGACATTGCTCTGGCCCCGCAGCGGGTTGATCCCCGCGCCCTCGACGCCTATGTTGCCGCACAGCAGTTGCAGGTTGGCGATGGCGGTGACATTGTCGTGTCCCGAGGTGTGCTGGGTGATCCCCATGGCGTAGTAGATGGCGGACTTCTCTGCCGTGCCTATCATGCGCGCCAGATGCGCTATCTCATCGGCGTCGACGCCTGTGATCTTGGCGGCGTTAGTCAGGCTGTAGTCGTCCTTAATCACCTCGGCGCGAAGTGCGTCGAATCCTTCGACACGGCGACTGATGTAGTCGCTGTCGTGCCAGCCCTGCTTGATGATCTCCTGCATGATGGCGTTGAGCAGCATGACGTCGCTGCCGGGGCGGTGACGCAGGTAGAGCTCGGCGCTGTCGGCGATGCTCACCCGTTTGGGGTCGGCTACTACCAGGCGGGCACCGTGTTGGTTCACCGCCTGTTTGATCTTGGAGGCGATGATGGGGTGCGCCGCCTCGGTATCCGAGCCCAGGATGAAGATGAGATCCGAGGATTTTATCGACGGAATATCATTGGTCATGGCGCCGCTGCCCAGGCTTTCTTGCAGGGCGGTGACCGTCGAGGCATGACACAGGCGGGCGCAGTGATCTATGTTGTTGGTGCCGATGACGCTTCTAAACAGCTTTTGGAACAGATAGTTATCTTCGTTGGTCGCCTTGGCCGAGGCCAGGCCGGCGATGGCGTCGCCGCCATGTTCTGCCTTGATGCGATCTAGCTGGGTGCCTATGTAGTCGATCGCCTCATTCCAGCTGACCGGCACCAGCTCGCCATCTTTGCGCAGCAGCGGCTGGGTCAGGCGTTGCTGGCTGTTGATGAAGTCGAATCCGAAGCGGCCCTTGACGCAGAGCATCCCCTCGTTGACCTGAGATCGGTTGTCGCCCGAGACGCGTTTGATCTCGCCCGTTAAGGGATCGCTGTGGATGATGACACGGCAGCCCACGCCGCAGTAGGTGCAGACGGTGGAGGTCTGTTTCAGCTCATGTTTAACCCCCTGACGCTTGTCTCTGGCATCGGTCAGTGCCCCAGTGGGGCAGACCTGGACACAGTTACCGCACTGCACACATTGGCTGTCGGCCATGGTGGCGCTGAACCCGGCGCGAGGCGCCTGGCGAGTATGCGAGGCGGCCATCTCCTGGGGCAGGGCTAGATAGCTGTCGGGCTCGAAGCTGATCGCCTGATGGCCAGACTGCTCGCGGCACATGGCGACGCAGGCACCGCAGCTGATGCAGCGGTTGGGGTCGAAGTTGATAAAAGGTGTGCTGGCATCTTGGGTAAAGGCGCGGTGGCCCTGTTTATCGAGCGCGGCGCCATCGACACGGTACTCGGTGGCGTAGTCCCGCAGGGCACACTCTGTGTTGGCCTGACAGCCACACTCCAGGCAGCGGGCGGCCTCGAGCATCGCCTCCTTATCGTTAAAGCCAAGTTCAATCTCGTCGAAATTATCCAGGCGCTTGTTGATGGCCAGTTCCGGCATTTTGGCCTTGGCCTGTAGCAGACGGGCAGGGAAGTGACGGCTGTTTGGCTTCTGCTCATCCTGCTTCTGGGAGTTGAAGGGCGCGGGTGTCAGCTCACAGCTCAGCTCGCCGCTCAGCAGTTTCTCGATGGCGTTAGCCGCCTTGCGACCATCGGCCACTGCGGCGACTGCCGTGGCGGGGCCGGTGCGCGAATCCCCAAGCACGAACAGCTTCTCTACCCCTGAGGACATCGTATGTTCACAGCCGGAGAAGGTGTTCCAGCGGGTCAGGGCCACCTCGCCGGTGGAGAGCTGGCTCTCGGGATGTTCGAGGAAGGTCATGTCTGGTGTCTGGGAGACCGCCGGGATCACTGTATCGAACGCCTCGGTGAAGGTCTCGCCCGTGGCCTGGGGTGAGCGTCTGCCAGAGGCATCGGGCTCGCCCAGGCGCATCTTCTCGAAGGTGACGGCATTGATACGGCCATTGGCGTCGCCATGGTTTTCGATGGGATTAGTGAGGAAATAGAAGCGCACGCCCTCATGTTCGGCCTCCTCTATCTCATAGCGCTCCGCCGGCATCTCGTCGCGGGTGCGGCGATAGACCAGGGTTACCTCGGCGCCCTTGCGCAGCGCGGTGCGGGCGCAGTCGATGGCGGTGTTGCCGCCGCCGATCACCGCCACCTTCTGGCCTGTGTGGTAGTTGTTGTCTGTGCAGTGATCCTTAAGGTAATCCACGCCTAAATAGCAGCCTTCGAGGTTTACGCCAGGATAGTTCATGGGCACCGCCTTCTGGGCGCCGATGGCGAGACAGACGGCGTCGAATTGGCTGACCAGCTCCTTGAGGTGGATGTCTCGGCCGAGGCGAGTATCTGTCTGTATTATCAGGCCATTTTGACACAGGAGGTCTATCTCTCTGTCCAGTATCTGCTTGGGCAGACGGTACTCGGGAATACCGTATCTTAACCAGCCGCCCGCCTTGGGCATGGATTCATAGATGGTCACCTCGTGACCTGAATTGGAGAGGTAGTAACCCGCGCTGATCCCCGCCGGGCCGCTTCCTATGATGGCGACGCGTTTGCCGGTAGCGGGCGCCTTGGGCGGCACATAGGTGTCTTCACTGTCCAGATCCAGATCGGCGGCGTGACGCTTGAGCTGGCGAATGGCCAGGGGCTCATCCAGCTCGCCGCGGCGACAGGCCGATTCGCAAAACGCCGGGCAGACACGGCCGATAGAGAGCGGCAGCGGTAGGGTTTGTTTGATCACCTTGACCGCTTCCTTGTGGTTGCCCTGGGCGATATGCAGCAGATAGGACTGCACGTCTACGCCAGCGGGACAGGCCTGTTGGCAGGGGGCTTCGCAGTCGGCGAAATGGTCGCTCAAAAGGTGTTTCAGCGCCGCTTGGCGGCGTTTGCTGAGAGCGGCCGAATGGGTGATCACCTCGAGCGGTGCCTCGACCTGTGTCTTACAGGCCTTGACTGTGTGAAAGTCGCCCTTTTCGTCGCGTACCTCAACATAACAGAGGTTGCAATCTTGTTTGCCGGCGAGTTTGTCATCCAGTTGTTTGCCCAGATGACATAAATTTGGGATCGCTATGCCTGCGGCCTTGGCCGTGCTGAGCAGATCGTCGCCCCGGTTGGCTTTGACGACCTGGCCGTCGAAGGTGAGTTCTATCATGGTAGGGACCTTTTATTAGAATCTAAGCTTGAGCTTGGCTACCTTGGTCTCGTCGATGATTTTTTATGGACTGCCTATGGGTAAAGAGGCTTATCGTAAATTAGCGAAACAAGGTTTGCTTGAGTATACCCAGAGGCTTTTTCACCACAGGTCTTAGTAGTGATTTTTTGTGCTGCATTTGCAGTGCTGCTCACAAATTGTGCTGAGTTTGTTGGCTTGCACCGTGGCGGAATTAGTGTGATTTGAGGTGGATCACACTCTGGTTTTAGCGGGTCATCTTCTTAACGAATACCACCACGAACAGGGCGATGGTAAAGCTGCCGGTGAAGGCCTCGACGGCAGCGATGGCGCGGGAATAGCCAATGGGGGTGAAGTCGCCATAGCCTAGTGTGGTGAAGGTGACGACCGAGTAATAGATGCAGTTGAAGAAGAGTGCCAGGTTGGTGGTGAGATCGTTTTGCCAGTTGAAGACATGAATATTGCCGTCATAGTTGAGACCGGTAAACAGATAGAGCAGGGCGCAGACGAAGATGAGCCCCATGGAGAAGCCGATCACCCTAGTGGGCGCCTCGCCATAGCCGCAGAAGATGTCGATCATCTTGGAGAGGGCGCGGGAATAGCTGTATTTGGGCATCTGATGGCGGCGCATGGTGAGCTCTTTACGCAGGTAGTCGCCGCCCATGGCAAACAGACCTTCACGCTCGGCGGCCTTGCGCAGATCCCGGTAGATCTCCTCTGCCTGTTCGAAATAGTCGAGGGCGATCTCGTTTTCGCCGACCCTTTCCGCCTCGTTGGCCAGGCGTTCCTGCCTGAGGAGCTTACCGGTATTGATGTTCTCTATCTTGGCGCCGTTCCACTTGATCCCCAGCAGGTTGGTGCCTACCAGATTGGCGCAGTGAACATTGGCCTCACGTAGATCTGCCTTCATCAGGCTGGCGTGTTGCAGGTTGAGATTAAACATGTGCGCCCCCTGGAGGTTGGCGCGATACAGCTCGGCGTGGCTCATGTCGAAGCCTGTCTTCTGATGGTGCCTCACCAGATCGATGCCGGGCAGGTTGGCACGCTTGAGGGAGATCCCCCTCAGCATGCCGCCGTTGCGGGCGAAGGCCTCCAGACGGGCGACATCTTCCGGCTTATCTTTAATGATTTTAGGATCATGCCAATAACAGAGCCCTGAGGCTTCGGCTGGCTCGGTGCAGGAGAAACCTTCGTCTTCGTGATAGCAGCATTGGTTCGTCTGTTTCATATTGAACATTATAGCCAGCCTGTCGAAAAGGGGCGGGGATTCTCCCGTCGAGTCATTGGGAGCAATAATGCTGTTTTTTGCGATGAAATTCGCTCAATAAGACTGAGTGTGCCCCTATGCGAATTGGGGCGATTGCGTTAAAATACCGCGTTTGCATTCCTGCCAATCGAATTTTAAGTAGAAAGAGTCATGTTTGAAGTAAATCCGGTTAAATTTAAAATCAAGGAGCTGGCCGAGCGCACCC
The DNA here is from genome assembly GCF_007636505.1 of Shewanella sp. KCT. Classification (NCBI taxonomy): domain Bacteria; kingdom Pseudomonadati; phylum Pseudomonadota; class Gammaproteobacteria; order Alteromonadales; family Shewanellaceae; genus Shewanella; species Shewanella sp. KCT. The sequence continues at coordinate 42,841 of NZ_LVDJ01000014.1, read as the reverse complement.
AACTTCTTCGGGGGTATCTTTGACTACGATGCCAAGAGTGAGCGTCTAGAAGAAGTCAGTCGTGAGCTAGAGAGCGCCGACGTTTGGAACAATCCCGATAATGCCCAGGCCCTGGGTAAAGAGCGCGCCTCCCTTGAGGCAGTGGTCAAGACCATAGACGATATGGACAGCGGCCTTGAGGATGTGGAAGGCCTGCTGGAGCTGGCGGTCGAAGAGGAAGATGAAGACACCTTCAACGACGCTAACAGCGAGCTGGCTGGTTTAGAGAAGCGTCTGGAAGAGCTGGAGTTCCGCCGCATGTTCTCGGGTCCGAACGACGCCTCTGATTGCTACCTTGATATTCAATCGGGTTCTGGTGGGACCGAGGCTCAGGATTGGGCCAACATGGTGCTGCGCATGTATCTGCGCTGGGGCGAAGCCAAGGGCTATAAGCCTGAGCTTATCGAAGTCACCGACGGCGATGTCGCCGGCATCAAGGGCGCCACCATCAAGTTTACTGGCGAGTACGCCTTCGGGTCGCTACGCACCGAAACCGGGGTACACCGTCTGGTGCGTAAGTCGCCGTTCGACTCCTCGGGTAAGCGTCACACCTCGTTCTGCTCTGTGTTTGTCTATCCGGAGATCGACGACTCTATCGAGATCGATATCAATCCGGCGGATCTGCGCATCGACGTTTACCGCGCCTCGGGCGCTGGTGGTCAGCACGTTAACCGTACCGAATCTGCGGTGCGTATTACCCACTTGCCGACCAATACCGTAGTGCAGTGCCAGAACGATCGTTCACAGCACAAGAACAAAGACACGGCGATGAAACAGCTGAAAGCTAAGCTGTTCGAACTGGAAATGCATAAGCAAAACGCCGAGAAGCAAGCCGCCGAAGATGCCAAGTCTGATATCGGTTGGGGCAGCCAGATCCGCTCTTACGTGCTTGACGATGCCCGTATCAAAGATCTGCGTACCGGCGTGGAAAACCGTAATACCCAGAGCGTCCTCGACGGCGATCTGGACAAGTTTATTGAAGCTAGCCTGAAATCTGGCCTTTAACGAGAGAAGAAGATGACTGAACAAACTCAAGACGAAAACAAGTTAATTGCAGAGCGCCGTGCCAAGTTAGATCACGTTCGCGCTTCTTGCCCTGCTAACGGTCACCCGAACAACTTCGATCGAAAACATAAGGCTGCCGACATCCAGGCCGAATATGGTCAATACAGCAAGGAAGAGCTGGAAGAGATGAATGTCCAGCGTTCTATCGCCGGTCGTATCATGGCCAAGCGTGGCCCCTTCCTGGTGATCCAGGATGTGAGCGGTCGTATCCAGGCCTATGCCGGTAAAGACGTTCAGAAAGATCTTAAGGCCAAGTATCAAGGTCTTGATATCGGTGACATTATCGGTGTTACCGGCCAGCTGCACCTGTCTGGCAAGGGCGACCTCTATGTCAACATGGAAGAGTACCAGCTACTGACCAAGGCGCTGCGTCCGTTGCCCGAGAAGTTCCACGGCCTGACCGACCAGGAGACCCGCTACCGTCAGCGTTATGTAGATCTCATCGTGAACGAAGAGTCACGTGCGGCCTTCATCATGCGCTCTAAAGTGGTAACCGCTATCCGTAACTTCATGGTAAGCAAAGAGTTCATGGAAGTGGAAACCCCTATGATGCACAGCATCCCGGGTGGTGCCTCTGCGCGTCCTTTCATTACTCACCACAATGCGCTGGATATCGAGATGTACCTGCGTATCGCGCCTGAGCTATACCTCAAGCGTCTGGTGGTAGGTGGTTTCGAGCGCGTGTTCGAGATCAACCGTAACTTCCGTAACGAAGGCCTGTCGCCACGCCATAACCCAGAATTCACCATGATGGAATTCTATATGGCCTATGCCGACTACAAAGATCTGATGGATCTGACCGAAGAGATGCTCTCGTCAATCGCCAAAGATCTGCTGGGTGATACCAAGCTGCCATACGGCGATCACACTATCGACTTCGGCGGTCCATATGAGCGTCTGAGCATGCTGGATGCGATCAAGAAGTACAACCCAGACAACGAGACGATTCAGTCTATGACCTATGAAGAGGTTAAAGACGTCGAGTTTATGCGTAATCTGGCCAAGAGCCTGGGCATGACTATCGAGAAGTTCTGGACCTGTGGTCAGCTGCTGGAAGAGATCTTCGGTGAAACCGCCGAGCCTAAGCTGATGCAGCCTACCTTCATCACTGGCTACCCGGCAGATATCTCGCCGCTGGCCCGTCGTAACGATGAAAACCACTTCATCACCGACCGCTTCGAGTTCTTCATCGGCGGTCGCGAAGTGGCTAACGGCTTCAGCGAGCTGAACGATGCCGAAGATCAAGACAAGCGCTTCAAGGCGCAGGTCGATGCTAAAGATGCGGGCGACGATGAAGCCATGTTCTATGACGCCGACTACATCACGGCGCTGGAGCACGGTCTGCCACCGACTGCCGGTCAGGGTATCGGTATCGACCGTCTGGTGATGTTATTTACCAACACCCACACCATTCGTGATGTGATCCTCTTCCCGGCGATGCGTCCTCAGGGATAAGCAGGCAACGCTTAAGAAAAAACCAGCCTCAAGGCTGGTTTTTTTATCTGCGGCATTTGCAGTTAAAATGACCGTCTGAGATGGAGTTTTAGATTAAACCACTGATAAATTAATTGATTTCTAGTATAAGATGGGTTGGGCCGCTGCCTGCGCCATTTTTTGTCGGGACTAACACACTTTTGTTAAATTAAGGTTAATTTATCGCATTTGCAGGTGTCCATTGCGACTAATTGGCGATAAGCTAGCGTAAAGGATTCAGGGATAGTGACACTCGGTCGTCGCTCTCGGAGTAGGATAGTGATAGATATCAAGATTCCAGATGAAGCGTTACAAGATTGGCAGGAAGCGTTAGAGAGCTTAGCCCTGGCATTTGACGGCAGTCTATTCCTGCTGGCCCTAACGGCCACTGATGGTCTGACGCCTCAGCTAAGCCTGTGCGATGACAATCAGGTCCATCGCCAGAGTATCGCCCAGCTCTGCGCCCAGGGACTCACCCTGTTTCGTGACTATATCGAACATCCTCATCATCCCCACGCACCGGTGGACGTTGGCGGTATCATACTGCATCCGCTCTTCTGGCCTTCCCAGGCCCTCTATGGCGCCCTGTGTCTGGTGCCAAACGAACAGCCTAACCACGACAAGCGGCTAAATACCCTGGTCAAGCTGACCTGTCAGGCGGTGCAATATGCCCTGGTCAACCTCTACCAGACCCATCGCCAGCAGTTACTGGAGATAGAGCCGCATCCGGCGCCGAATGTGGATCTGCAACTCTTTATCGACAGCTTGCCTGAGCATGTGTGGATGAAGGATGTAGCGGGGCGCTATGTGCTGATCAACCAGAGCGTCGAGATCGCCTGGGGGCGCAGCAAAGAGCAGCTGCTCAATCGCACCGACGATGAGATCTTCTCCCCAGAGCTGGCCGAAGAGTTTGTTCAGGGGGATTATGAGTCAATTGTGCGCGGCGTGCAGGTGACGGCCGCCGAGTGCGAGGCTAAAGATATCGACCAGTCCAACTCCTGGCTGGAGACCACTAAGGTTCCTGTCGTCTCACCTGACGGCACTCTCGAAGGGGTGATCGGCATCTCCCGTAACATCACTTCCCATAAGGCGGCTCAGGAACAGCTGGAACTGGCGGCTAACATCTTCGAGAACTCGGTGGAAGGGGTGGTGATCACAGACGCCAACGGCAATATTGTCGAGGTTCATGGCGCCTTTACCGAGATCACCGGCTATAGCCGCGACGAGGTGCTGGGGGAAAACCCACGCATTTTAAATTCCGGCCGTCACGACAAGGCCTTCTTCGAGCGCCTGTGGCGCTCGTTGCTGACCAACGGCAAGTGGCACGGCGAGATCTGGAACCGACGCAAGAGCGGCGCCATCTATCCCGAGCAGCTGACCATCAGCTCCATGTATGGTGACGATCATCAGGTGCGCTATTTCGTCGCCGTGTTCGCCGATATCTCGGCGCAGAAGCAGAGCGAGAAGGAGCTGGCGCGGTTGGTGTACCACGACCCGCTGACCAAGCTGCCCAACCGCCTGATGCTGTCGGCGAACCTGGAACAGGAACTGCGCCACGCGGCCCGTGAAGAGACGCAACTGGCACTGATCTTCATCGACGTGGATCTGTTTAAACATATTAACGACAGCTATGGTCATGTGACCGGCGATGCCATCCTAATGGAGGTGTCCAGGCGCCTGGAGCAGAAGCTGGGCGAGGAAGCCACCTTGGCCAGGCTGGGTAGTGATGAGTTTATCGCCGTCCTGCCCCATGTGGAGAGTGACGACAGCGTCTCCCTCATGGTGAGCCGGCTGCGCGAAGCCTTCGACGCGCCCTTCTTGCTGGATGACGAGGGCAGCGTGCGCCTCACCGCCAGCATGGGGGTGGCCATCTACCCGGGTGATGGCGAGAGCGGCGACACCCTGCTGCGTAACGCCGATACCGCCATGCACAGGGCTAAGGCCAATGGCCGCAACAACTACGCCTTCTATACCCAATCTTTAACCCTGGCCTCGGTGGAGCATCTCAAGCTACAGAGTGCGCTGCACGATGCCATCAACAAGGATGCCTTCTACCTGGTGTACCAGCCCAAGTTGGCGCTGAGCACGGGTCAGTGTGTCGGCTTCGAGGCGCTGCTGCGCTGGGAAGACCCACAACTGGGCATTATCTCGCCGGCCATCTTCATTCCGGTGGCGGAGAATATCGGCCTGATCAACGAGATAGGCCTCTGGGTACTGAAACAGGCGGCGACCCAGGGCGCCCAATGGCTAGCCGAGGGCAAGCGTTTTGGTCGCATCTCGGTGAATGTTGCCGGGCCTCAGCTGCAGCAGAAACAGTTTTGCGCCCAGGTTAAAAGTGTGCTCGATGAGGCTGGGCTGCCGCCCGAATACCTTGAGCTTGAGGTCACCGAGAGCTGCATGATGTCCGATCCCTTGGCAGTGATCGAGGTGCTTAAACAATTGGGCGAGCTCGGGGTCGAGCTGTCGGTGGATGATTTCGGGACCGGCTATTCGTCGCTGAATTACCTGAAGCGTCTGCCTATACATAAGCTGAAGATAGATCAGTCCTTCATCCGTGATATTCCCAGAGACGGCAACAACACGGCAATTGCCAAGGCGGTGATCGCCCTTGGCCATGCGCTGAACCTCTGCATCATAGCTGAAGGGGTGGAGACGCCGGAGCAGGCGGCCTTCCTTGAGGCGGCGGGGTGCGATCAGGCCCAGGGCTATCTCTACAGCAAGCCAAGAGTGGTCGAGGAGCTGGCCGAGTTCTTAGGTTAGCCCTAGGACTAGTATTTAGATTTGCTCTTGGACTAGCGCCTAGCCTAGTGTCGCGAGCGGTTTAACTTCGCCTGGCTGCAACGCACCCAGGTGGATGTCACCTATGCGTACCCGCACCAGCCTCAGGGTGGCAAAGCCGACGGCGGCGGTCATCTTACGCAGCTGACGATTCTTGCCCTCGGTAATGGTGATCGCCAGCCAGCTGGTAGGCCCGTGGCGGGCGTCTCTGATCTTGCGTCCCCGCGGTGGTAGGTCTGGCGCCTGGTCGAGGCGGCGCGCGCGGCAGGGGAGGGTGCGATACTTCTCGCCCTTGATGCCTATCTCAACCCCCTCGCAGAGGCTCAATATCGCCTGCTCCGTGATCTCGCCATCGAGCTGCAGATAATACTCTTTCTCGATCGACTTGCTGCGCACCGCATGGCTGGTCTTGCCATCAGTGGTCAATAGCAGTAATCCCTCAGAGTCATGATCCAGCCGGCCGATCGCCATGATGCCCGTTGGGAAGTTGGCCAGCTCACCAAGTAAAGGCTTACGTTTACGGCGCTCGCCGACAAACTGGCTCAGATAGCCGTAAGGCTTAAAGATCATAAAGTGTTGGGCAGGCGTGCTTGTTTGCCCAGTCAATTGCATCTGTTCTTGGGCTTCGCCTTGAGTCTGTTCAATTGAATCTGGGGTAACTTTTCTAGGCGTGACTTTTGTTGGTATACGCGCTGACATTGGCTTTTCTGTGGTAGTGGGCGGGGCAGTTTACCATAAAAGGTGCGTCGTTTTTATGGTCAGATTAATAATGACAACGCTGTCATTTGTGGTTATAGTAATGTTAATTTCTCTCATCGGCGCATAGAACTGCTGCTGTCAGCTGCCGTGAGAGGGCGTTAACTACCAGGGCCGAGACGAATCAAATCATGCAAATTGTTATTCTAAAAGACAGCGCCGAGGTGGCGGAATATGGTGCCAATCTCATCATCAATCAGCTTAAGCGTAAGTCGGACTCTGTGCTGGGGCTGGCGACTGGCTCGACCCCAGTGTCCCTCTATCAGCGCCTGGTGGCCGCAAATCAGGCGGGCGCCGTCACCTTCAAAGGGGTGACCAGCTTTAACCTGGACGAATATCTGGGGCTGGAGGGCAGTCATCCTCAGAGCTATCGCTACTTCATGGATAGCCAGCTGTTCGATGCTATCGACATCAATAAGGACAATACCCATGTGCCGCCGGGGGATGCCGAAGATCCTATCGCCGCCTGCGAGGCCTATGAGGCGCGGATCCAGGCCGCCGGCGGTATCGATATTCAGCTGCTAGGGATAGGCCGCAACGGGCATATCGGCTTCAACGAGCCCTCGTCTGGCCTGATGTCACGTACCCGGGTCAAGACGCTGACCCAGGCGACCATAGAAGACAATGCTCGCTTCTTCGCCGAGGGAGAATATCAGCCCCACCTGTCGATCACCATGGGGATAGGCACCATTTTAGATGCCAAGAAGGTGCTGTTGCTGGCCACCGGTGAGAGCAAGTCCGACGCCATTCGCGCCGCGGTAGAGGGCGCCCTGAGCGCCGCCTGTCCGGCATCGGCGTTGCAGCTGCATCGCGATGCCGTATTGGTGATCGATGAGGCGGCCGCATCTAAGCTGGCCGACAAGGAGTTCTATCGTCATATCGAGGCTGAGAATCAGCTGCTGCAGGCCAGGCTGGCGGCGCTCAAGGCCGGTGAGTAGTAATAGCTATTGATAAACAGAAAGGGCGTCTCTCACCGGAGGCGCCTTTTCTGTTTTGGAGGTTTTGTTGTCAACGCCTTGTTAGTGATGGTCCCACTCATGGCAATTGGGGCCTGGCATTAGGAGCCGATGTTAGCTGCCGGCGCCGCTTTCCAACACCCTGATTTTTGACTATGTTATGACAGATACAACTAGGCCAGACCATTTTGTACCAGCCAAAAGGTTATCGCCCGCCTGCTAAGGAACTCGTCATGCTAAAGAAACTCCTGATACTCGTACTCCTGCTACTCTCATCCCCCTTTATTGCCGCCTTGTTTATTGAAGAAGATTACCGTGTGGATACCCAAATCGTCATCGACAGGCCGGCGGACCAGGTGTTCGACTTCTTGAGAAAGTTGAAGAACCAGGATCAATTCAGCGTCTGGGCCAAGATGGACACGGCCATGGAGAAGAGTTATCGCGGCGAGGATGGCACAGTTGGGTTTGTCTCAAGCTGGCGCAGCGACAACCCGGATGTCGGCGCGGGAGAGCAGGAGATCATGGCTATCTTCCCCGGTAAGCGTATCGAGTATGAGCTGAGATTTAAGACACCCTTCGAGGCGGTCTCGCCCGCCTATATCACCACTCAGGCGCTAGGGCCGAATCAGACCGAGGTGCATTGGGGCTTTAGTGGCCACATGGCCTATCCCATGAATATATTGCTGCCGCTGATGCAGGTAGATGCCATGGTGGAGCGGGATCTCAGCCAGGGGCTGAGTAACCTCAAGACCCTACTCGAGAGCAAGTGAACCTGAGGGAGATGGTCATGGAAAAGCACAACATCTTTGCGTCCCTGCCGGAGGATCTCACCCTGGAGGTGTTCGAGCCCCTGGTGGATACCGGCGGCGTGTTGATCGAGCGTATCGTCTCTAAGGCCCATCGTACGCCAGAAGGACAATGGTACGATCAGGACAGAAACGAGTGGGTCATGGTGCTTAAGGGGGAGGCGACCTTAGTGTTCGAGGGCGCCGAGGTGGTGCACCTTAAGGTGGGCGATCATCTTAATATTCCTGCCCATTGCCGCCACAGGGTCAGCTGGACCAGTGAGCATGAGGAGACCCTCTGGCTGGCGGTGCATTACTGAATATAAGGCGACCAGTACTAGCAAAAGTCGATGCTCGAGTGGATTGTGAGCCTGATGAATCGCTGGCTTGGTGAAAAAATGCGCGATACCGAGGTGTTTTGTGAGCTAGGTCTGGTATAATCGCGCCCCTAATTTTTATCTATCTGTGATCTGATTCGAGACTCCTCATGGACAAGCCTGAGATTTTTATCCCCGATAGCGCCCCGATCGCGCCGGTAACTACCCGCTCAAACCGCCTCGAGCTCTTGGCCCCCGCCAAGAATGCCGACTATGGTATCGAGGCCATCAAGCATGGTGCCGACGCCGTCTATATCGGTGGCCCAGCCTTCGGTGCCAGGGCGACCGCCGGCAACAGCGTCGAGGATATCGCGCGTCTGTGTGAGTTTGCCCACCGCTATCACGCCCAGGTGTTTGTCGCCATCAACACCATCTTGATGGACGATGAGTTAGACGCGGCGCAGAAGTTGATCTGGCAGGTGTATGAGGCCGGTGCCGACGCCCTGATCGTGCAGGATATGGGGGTGCTTCAGCTGGATATTCCGCCTATCGCCCTGCACGCCAGTACCCAGATGGATAACCGTAACCCAGAGAAGGTTGCCTTCTTAGAGCAGGTAGGCTTCTCACAGGTGGTGCTCGCCCGTGAACTGGGCTTGAGTCAAATCCGCGATGTGGCGGCTAAGACTAACATGCAGCTGGAGTTCTTCATCCACGGCGCCCTGTGCGTCGCCTACAGCGGCCTGTGTAACCTGAGTCACGCCTTCAGTAACCGTAGCGCCAACCGCGGCGAATGCTCGCAGATGTGCCGTCTGCCGGGGGATCTCAAGACCCGCCAGGGTGAGGTGTTGGCGCAGAACGAACACTTGCTGTCGCTCAAAGACAACAACCAGACAGATAACTTAGAGGCGTTGATCGATGCCGGTATTCGCTCCTTTAAGATCGAGGGCCGCCTTAAAGATCTTAGCTATGTGAAGAACGTGACCGCTCACTATCGCCAAGAGCTGGATAAGATCATCGCGCGTCGCCCCGAGTTTGTGGCCTCGAGCCATGGCCGCTGCGAGCACAGCTTCACGCCGAACACGGAGAAGACCTTTAACCGTGGCCGCACCGACTACTTCGTCAACGAACGTAGCCAGGGGGTCAGCGATTTCCGCTCGCCGAAATATATCGGCGAAGAGGTGGGCAAGGTCGCAGCCCTGGGTAAAGACTTTATTCAGGTGGAATCGAGCCACAGCTTCAACAACGGTGACGGCCTATGTTACTTCCCGCCAAACTATGAGAAGGCTAAGCAGTCTGACGATAAGCTGCAGGGGCTCAGGGTTAACCGCGCCGATGGCAACAAGCTGTATGTGATCGCCGTACCGGGCGATCTTAAGGTGGGCGCTACCCTGTATCGTAACCATGATCAGGCGTTCGAGACAGTGCTGGCCAAGGAATCCTCCAAGCGTATCATCAAGGTGGATATGACCCTGAGCGATACCGAAAAAGGGGTCGCGCTGACCATGACCGACCAATATGGCCTGAGCGCCACCCGCGAGCTGGAACTCGACAAGACCCCAGCCACAGATACCGAGAAGGCGCTGAAGAATCTGCGTAAGCAGCTGGGTAAGCTTGGTAGCACAGACTTCGAGGCCCGCGAGATCAATATCGAGACCGCCAGTCCCTGGTTTATGCCGGCTTCCCTGCTTAACGGCCTGCGCCGTGACACGGTTGCCGCCCTGGAACTGGCGCGCGTCGAGGGCTACGAGCGCCCTCAGGCATGGAAATACAACCAAGACGCCGTCTATCCCTTTAAGCACCTGAGCTTCATGGGTAACGTGGCCAACGAGAAGGCGAAAGACTTCTACACACGTCATGGGGTGATCGAGATCGAAGACACCTATGAGAAGAACGGCGTGACCGAGGATGCGCCGCTGATGGTGACCAAGCACTGCCTGCGCTTTAACTTCAACCTCTGCCCGAAAGAGGTGCCCGGCATCAAGGCGGAGCCGCTGCAGATTGAGATAGGTAAGGATGTGCTCAAGCTGGTCTTCGACTGTCCTAAATGCGAAATGATGGTTGTCGGCGCTAACCGTCAGGTATAGGCTAGGGAACAAATTAAGTTCACTTTCAAGGAGATCAAATATGGGACTGTTAGATGCGCTGATGGGCAATGCTGCCGAAGTGAACCTGGATGAGTTAGCCCAGGAGCTGGGGCCTATCATGGGCGATAACGAGCAGTTAGCGCTGGCTTACCGTGTCATCCGCGACATGTTCGTGTTTACCAACAAGCGACTTATCCTCATCGACAAGCAGGGCGTTACCGGCAAGAAGGTGAGTTATCACTCTGTGCCCTATAAGGCGATCACCCATTTTGAGGTGGAAACCGCCGGGACCTTCGACATGGACGCCGAGCTAAAGCTATGGATCTCGGGGCAGAAAGATCCTCTGGTGAAGGAGCTGAAGAAAGGCACCGACGTCGTGGGCATTCAGAAGACGATTGCTAACTTTTCTCTATAACACTAGTTCGCTTTAACGCGACGCGCCCTCGTTATTTTTTAAGCCCAGGCCTAGCCCTGGGCTTTTTGTTGCCAGTTCCAGCTTGGGGTGGAGAGCAGATCTTGCCCCACTATCTTGGTCTGCCCCAGCTGCTTGTCGAGTTCGATTAGCTGACACTGCTCAAATTCGTTGAGGGCATTGATCAGCCTATTGGCGTGGGAGACCACCCAGAGCTGACACAACTTAGATGCCTTGGCGATAAGCCGGGCCAGAGCAGGTAACAGATCTGGATGCAGGCTGGTCTCCGGCTCGTTGAGCACCATCAGCTCAGGCGGCCTTGGGGTGAGCAGGGCGGCGATCAGCAGCAGATATCTGAGGGTGCCGTCGGAGAGCTCCTGGGCGTTGAGGGGCCTTAGCAGCCCCTGCTGATGAAAGTTGACGCTTAACAGGCCACCGGCCTGGTAGCCAATGGTGACATGGGCGCCGGGAAAGGCATCACTCACCGCCTCATCGAAGCTTTCCCTGTCGCCTATTTCGAAGATGGTCTGAATCGCCGAGGCCAGATCCCGGCCGTCATGGTGCAGCACTGGGGTGCGGGTACCCAGCTGTGGCTGACGCGCGGGCGCCTCGCTATCGCTGCGAAAATGATCGTAGAAGCGCCAGGCGCGAATGCTGTCTCTGAGCCTGAGCACCTCGGGCGTGCGGGTGGGATCCGACAGCTCGGTGAAGATGCTGTCGCCGTGCTGCATATGCTGATTCAGGCTCTGCCAGCCATCTTGCCCTCCTTGCTGGGCGCGCCCCTTCACCATGGGGCCACGTCGCTCCACCAGTACGGCGGCGGGTCGATACTTGTTGCCGACCCAGATCGCCTCACGCTTAATCTGAGGATCTAGCCCGAAGAGGGTGGTGCTGTCTGGCTTGGGTAGCCCAAGCTCGATGAGGTAGCTGAACTCATCGCCGGCAAAGCCCAGTTTAAGCCGCTTGGTCTGCTGGCGTACCGTGGGGGTTATCTCGGTATCGCCGCTCAACATCCCCTTGGTGAGGTTTTCCGGCCCCGCCCAGAAACAGGAGTCCAGCCCGCCCTCTTGGGCCAGGGCATTGACCACGCCGCCTTGGGCCGTTTGTGCCAGTAGCCTAAGCGCCTTGTAGAGGTTGGACTTGCCACTGCCGTTGGCGCCCGTGACCAGATTGAGCTGCCCCAGGGGCAGACGTATGTCTCGCAGCGAACGGTAGTTGTTGATGGCTAAGGTGGTCAGCATGGCGCTCTTTTTTGTGGTTTTAGTTTTGGTTGAGCATGATTCTAATTTTGGCTTGGGGCAATAGTGGCATCTTTAGGCTCTCGATGCCATAAGTGCTCAAACGCTGGGCGAGCTTATCTTTTAGCCGCTCATCCCTGTTGCAGCTTGGCCAGATGCGCCTTGCGCTCAGGGGTATAGTGCCACCAGGGCTGGGAATCTTCCCCTTCCATGAAACGCACCGCGGCGATAAACACATCTATGACGCAGGGATCGTGACGACACTGGGTGATGGCTTCGAGCTGGGCGTGCATCTGATATGGATCCAGCCCGATAAGCTCCCTGGGGTGATGCAGGCCGAGCTTGTAAAAATCCTCCGCTGTGGCCTTACCCACGTTGGGGATCATGGTGAACTCTGTGATGGTTTCGCGGGCTGACATCTGGCTTCTCTTATTATCTGTGTGGTTTTAAGTGTACGGCGTTTAACGCGGCTTGTCAGCGGCTCCCTAGGCCAGCAAGGCATAACCGACCGCGACTAGCATGGCGACGGCGAAGAAGATGCGCAGCGCCCTCGCGGCCTTTGGCCTGGAAAATAGCGGGCGTAGCAGGCCGCCGAAGATCAGCCAGAGGCTGTCTACCAGAGTCGCGACCAGCAAGGCGCAGATCCCCGTGACCAGATAGCCCAGGGCCGTGTTTCCAGTGGCAGTAAAAACTGGGAGAAGATGGCCAGGAAGGCGGCATAGGCCTTGGGATTGAGCAGGTTGAGGATAAAGCCATCTTTGAAGCTCGGCGCCTGCTGCGCGTTATCTAACTGGGTGCAGGGGGCACTGGCAATCTTATAGGCGATGAAGGCGATATAGGCGCCGCCGAGCAGCTGAAAGGTGAGCCTGAGGTCGGGAAAGTTGCTAAACAGGGCGGCGAGTCCGGCGCTGGCGCCTATGATTGCTACCGACAGCCCAAGGAGTATGCCCGCCAGGAAGGGGGCGCCGCGTCTTATGCCAAAGGTGGCGCCCGTGGCGGCCAGTGCCAGCGGCGCTGGGCCGGGTGAGCCCAGGAGTAATCCGGTGGCGGCGATTAACGAAACGAGTGATTCCAACATGCCAGGCTCCTTGTGGCGCACTTTTGACGGGCAACCCATTTGCCCAGATTGAGCATCTTAGCCTGATTGGTTTATCTGTAAAGCCAAGGGGGCGATTTGGCGCGGCGCATCGCTGCAAGGCTAACGCTACACCTAGCACTGCCCTCTTGGTAACTCGGCGATAAACCTGGCGATAGAACTTGCGATAAACCTAGGGCGACACCTCGCGAGATCTGCACAGGTTTCATTACACTTTCGAAATCCTGCCTATCGGACCGCAGCGGGGTGCTTGAGGATATCTTGCTGCCAGCGCTCGGCGAGAAAATCGATGAAGTGGCGAATCAGGTGTTGCTGATAGCTGCGCGAGAGGTAGACGGCCCACAGCGTCTTACCCGGCAGGTGATATTCAGGCAGCAGCTCGACCAGCGCCCCCGAGGCCAGATGGGCATTGGCGAGATCGCAGGGTAGATGAATGAGCCCCATGCCCCGCAGCGCCGCCTTGAGGAGGACGCCCATGTCGTTGGCCTGTAGGTTACCGCCGACCTTTTTATCAATATTTTGATTGTCTTTGACAAACAACCAGTTGGTTTGGCTGGCGTGCAGCAGGCAGTTGTGCGCCGTGATATCGTCGAGACTGGTGATGGGCTCATGGCCGGCGAGATAGTCAGGCGAGGCGCACAGCACTGAGTCTATATGCATCAAGCGGCGGGCGATCAGGCTCTCATCGGGCTGCTGGGTGTAACGCAGGGCGATATCAACCCGCTCATCGACCAGCTGCACCATCTCATCTGATAGCAGCAACTGCACCTTGACCTCCGGATGCTCGCGGGTGAAGTCATCGATCGCATCGAACAGCAGCGCCTGACCCAGGCCGATGGGGGAGGCGATACGTATGCTGCCGACCAGCTCCTGCCTATGACGCTGGGCGCGGTTTTGCAGCGCCGCGACTTCATCGAGGATCTTCTGACAATAGATAAAGGCCTCTTCGCCCTGCACGCTCAGGCTGACACTGCGGGTGGTGCGATGCAGCAGGCGCAGTCCCAGCCAACGTTCCACTTCCTGAATATGGCGGGAGACCTGTAGTCGGCTGAGGCCTAGTTGTTCGGCGGCCTGGGTAAAGCTGCCGCAACTGGCCACCTCGACGAAACTACGGATCGCGCTGATCTTATCCATATTAGTGACCTTATTTAGTAACCTAAAATGAAACAATGATGCTCTATCTACGCTGTTTATCACGATAAGCGGGCTAAGTAAACTGATGCCAATTTAGTCAGATAGTGAGGAACAGAAGATGAATATCGCGATTATTGGTGCCACAGGTTGGATAGGCAGTACCTTGATGCAGGAGGCCTTGAGCCGCCAATTGTCGGTCACCGCCCTGGTGAGAGACCCGGCTAAATTAACCGGTGAGTTAGCCAGTCAGGTCACGGCGCGGGTCGTCGATCTCGAGCAGGGTATCGACCCTCAGGTATTCGAGGGGATCGATCTGGTGATCGCCTCCGTGGGTGGACGAGCCTCTGGCCAGCATCAATTGGTGCCCCAGAGCGCCAAGGCGCTGCTGGATCTGCTGCCCAAGACTCAGGTTAAGCGCCTGCTGTGGGTCGGCGGCGCCGGCAGTCTGGAGCTGGCTCCAGGCCAGACCCTAGTGCAATCGCCAGGATTCCCGCCTGAGTACAGGGATGAGGCCTTGGCCCAGGGCGAGGCGCTTAAGGTATTCAGGGCGAGTGACTCGCCGCTTAACTGGACCTTTGTCAGCCCGGCGGCCGAGATCTATCCCGGCGCCAGCGAAGGGCCCTATCGTATCGGCGGCGACAGGTTCTTTACCGACGAGGAGGGACGCAGCCGCATCTCGGTCGCGGACTACGCCAAGGCGATGCTGGATCTAATTGATTCAGGCGACTATGCCCGCCAGCGGATCAGCGTGGCTTACTAGTGCTCGTGGCTTACTAGAGTCGCGGTTTATGGATAGCGATCCACCTGCTTTGCAGGTGGATTTTTTATCAACGAGCGGGACTGTTAGCGAGGCTGTCGAAGGGCCTGTCTATGTCGCACAGCATCTAAATTATCTGCATTGATCTGCTTGTTTAATGCTGTGAGGAATTCGCTTAGATTGTCCGAGGCAAAGTAATGCTGACTAGCCTGTAATAAATTGAGCGCGCCTTGGGGAGTTTCGCCCTTAAGCCTTAGCCGTTGAATGGCTTGCTGCTTGGCGATTGTAAGATCTTTCTCGGTTAGCGAGGCAACAGTGCTTTGAAAAAACTCTGTGTAAACAGAAGTGAGGGCTTCCCCGCTTCGATGGCCGTTACTCTCAATAATGAAATCCAGCGAGGGGCGATGAATTGAGCGGGATACTCTAACCCCCGCATGATAGGCAATACGCTTTTCCTGGCGCATATATGTCTTGAATTTGGTTTCCCAGAGTTCTCTATCGACCAGTGTGGCCGCTAATTCAGCTAGCCCTTTGCGTCGCGTAGCCAAGCGCCAGGAAACCACATTCGGTGTTGAGAGGTTGTACGCCAAGGGCACATAGGCAGTAGCTGCAGGATCAATCTCCGGTGAGTTTGTCAGGGATTTTTTTTGTGCTGGCTCGACTTTATTTTGCCCCCAATTTTTAAAAGGCGCGTTGACCTTGAAGTAGACTAAGTCACCGGCATAGAAGATCTGGAAAACAGCGTTTGCTTGAGCATCGGCGATAATCTGGGTTGTAAACAAAGGCCGTGCCCCTTCATCATCTCTCATTTTTTTCAGGCTTTTGATGATCTCATCTGCATTACTGTCGCCGTAGCCGCGTATTTTGAGCTCGGTGTCGAAAGAGGCCTTGTTGAAATGCTTTGCATTGAAGTAAGTCTTAAGTCTACTTAGCGCGTGATCTGTGATGGCTTTAAACTCAGCCTGAGAGATTGGCTGTGTCAAACTTGCCTGGATGACATCGGCCATATATTTGGCAATACCTTCTCTTCTCCCTGTAAAGGTCAGCCTAACTCCCTCTTGTGTGTCCTCTGTTCGAACGCTATAACCTACTAGCGATGCGAAATATTGTCTATCCGCCAACGCGGTTTCGAAGCGACTCATCAAGATAAATTTTTGCGCCAGGTAAAATGGCGTTGCCGTCTTGGCTGACAGCGTTAGGTTATGAGTAGTGAGATTAACCACAACTGTCGCATCTAAACTGTCTTTAACCTCAACTAGATGTATTTGTGGTGTGAGCTGGCCAAATGGCATCACACTTTCAATCATCTGTGTTTCTGACTCTATGTTCAGGTAGGGATTCTGCGCCGGAAAATGTAACGAGTCGCTCTTTTGAGAGGCTTGCCAGTTTTTCAGCTGAGAATCCGTAAACTTGCGCAGTGAATAAGGTGTGTCGAAGTAAGGCGTTTTCTGCTCACCCGTCACCCTTGGTGAACTAAAGACGGCTTGCATCGCCTTGGGCGTTATCCAGGTGCTTAGCGTCTCGGTTATATCCGATTGTGAGACGTTAACTGTTTCATATCGATATTGGAGCCAATTTGTTGTCGGCATCCTTAGCATGTCATTGGATAGCTCACCCAGCCAGTCTCCGACTTCTTGGGTGCCCACCTGTAGTCGGTTGCGGGTTAATACCTGGGCTCGCTCTTCCTGCACGTATGACGGCAATTCTTGGGTGGATAGCAAGTTGATATAGCTAAAGGCCACACCTATGACAGTATCTAACGAGCGGCTACCACGGTCCGTCAAACGAATATAGATATCAAAAACTTCGTTTCGGCCATCACCCTGAAAGACTGTGTTTAGCGCTGTGGCTAGGCCAAGCTTTCTTAATCTGGCGATGATAGACCCCTTGGTTTCATGCCCGATTAACTCAGAGATTAGTTGATAGAGTGCATAGGTTTGATGATCTCTAGCCGGTGGTAGCTCAAAGCGTAGATCTAATGTTTGGTCTGGTGAGTGCGTTTGTACGGCGATCAGTGAACCTAAGTTTTTCTGGTTAAATAGCGGGATAGCCGAAGCCTTCAGCTGGTTCATGTTTGCTGCTGGGCGCATATTATTTTGGCTATATGCGATTTGAGACGACGGGGGTTTGCGCTGCCCAAATGTGCTTTCGATAAATTGTCTCATCTCGGTCAGTTCGGTTTGGGTATAAACTGCCAGAGTCATATTCCACGGAACATAATATTTTGTCTGGTAACTTTCCAGCGCCGCTTTTAATTGACCAGGACTTGCCTGTAAGCTTTCGCCGTTACCCAAGCCAAACTTAGAGCCTGGATGGCTAGGATTAGCCATGGCGCGCAGTACAGAGAGAATCCCCTGCCAGTCATTATCCTTTTTAGAAGTGAACTCCTTATTCACTTCAGATAGCCCTATCTCGATCGTCTCATCGTTAATCCTTGGCTGAAAGAGCATAGTGCTCAGCCTTGATAATCCTTCCTTAAGCCCATCATTTTGAAGTTGAAACTGAAAGCGGGTAAGGTCGCTGAGGGTGGAGCCGTTGGACCATCCTGTGTGCCGGCTGATGAACTCATGCCAATCACTGGTCCCCGGATATTTGTCACTTCCTAAGAAGACAATATGCTCAAGCAGATGCGGGAGGCCTTGCAGCTGCTCGGGAGTCGACATCTGACCGCCGGCAATAGAGATAGCGGCGCCGCTGATTGAGGTATTTTCATTGCGAATAAGCAGCACCTTCAAGCCATTGGTTAACTCGAAACTCTCATATCTTCCACCATCAATTTCTGCAATTTTGTCGCCTTTGGGTGCAGCCCAAGTTACAGGAACCAGACCCAATTGGAGCGAAACCAAGATAACTAGTGAGCGAAAGAGTATTCGCAATTGCATGTGTTAATCCCTTAAATGCGATGAAGTCGACTTACCTGTCTTGTGTAGCTTGAGGCGTGAGAGCTGTACCTTACTTAAAAGTGGTGGTGTTTACAACTCGTTCACAAATCAGCAGGCCGTTGACATAAATGGGTAGCGTTGGAGGGAGCTAGGGTCTTAATAAGTGGCTAGTCGTGAACGAGATACTGAGACCCGGAAACCCTGAACGAGAAGGCATCAACCGGAGGCCTGACCTTGAAAAACAAAAAGCCACTCAATGAGTGGCTTTTTTTAATGGCTTTTGGCTCAGCCTATGGCTTAACCGTCTTCACGCCTTCAGGGGTGCCGACCAGCAGGACGTCGGCGCCGCGGTTGGCGAACAAGCCGTTGGTGACCACACCAACGATCTGATTGATCTGCTCTTCAAGCGCCTTTGGATTGAAGATCTTCATGTTGTAGACATCCAGGATCACGTTGCCGTTATCTGTGACTACGCCCTCGCGGTAGACAGGGTCACCGCCTAATTTGACCAGCTCGCGGGCCACGTAAGAACGTGCCATAGGAATCACTTCTACTGGCAGCGGGAACTCGCCCAATACCTCGACTTCCTTAGTGTTATCCACTATGCAGACGAACTTGTCGGCCACGGCGGCGACAATCTTCTCGCGGGTCAGCGCGGCGCCGCCACCCTTGATCATGTCCATGTGGCCGTTGATCTCGTCGGCACCATCGACATAGACAGAGAGCTGATCGACAGAGTTAAGGTCGAATACCGGGATCCCCAGCGCCTTCATCTTCTCGGTCGATGCCTCAGAGCTAGACACCGCACCTTCGATATCGGCCTTGATGGTGGCCAGTGCATCGATAAAGTGGTTAACGGTCGAGCCGGTACCCACGCCGACAATACTATCTTTCTCTACATACTCGAGCGCTGCCCATCCGGCGGCTTTTTTCATTTCATCTTGAGTCATAAGGAGTTCCTATAAGGATAAACGAAGCATTTTGTCGTCATTATACCTTTAGTTCTCCTCAGGAGTATGTCAAATGACGCAGTTTGTTGCTTTAGCGCAGAATTTATTCCCCAGATCCTAGGGGAAATTTGTGTGAAATCTCCCAACTTGAGCCTGAGCCCGGGGTTTTGTCTAGCGTCCTCTGGAAAAATGCATTGAGGCAGAGTACTTTAGCTCTCAACAAGCGTACTTTAGCTTGCCGTTAGCGTTAAAGATTAGCGCTTAATTCGCGAGAGCGCCCTCACGCCCAAGGCGATGGGTAAAGGATATAGAAGAGAGTAAGGAGAGAGCATGGCGGGCGCGAGTCTGTTGACCCTGTTGGATGATATCGCGGCAATATTGGATGATGTTGCCCTGATGAGTAAGGTGGCGGCGCGCAAGACGGCCGGTGTGTTGGGGGACGATCTGGCCTTAAACGCCCAGCAGGTGTCTGGGGTGAATGCGGATCGCGAGCTGCCCGTGGTGTGGGCGGTGGCTAAGGGATCGCTGCGCAATAAGTGTATCTTGGTTCCGGCGGCGCTGCTGATCAGTGCCTTTATCCCCTGGGCGGTGACGCCGCTTTTGATGTTCGGTGGCCTGTTTCTCTGCTATGAGGGTTTCGAGAAGGTATATCACTCCCTGACCCACAAGCATGAACCTGCCATGAGTCAGAGCGAGATGGCTAAGGCGGTCGAGGATCTCAAGGCCTTCGAGAAGCAGAAGGTGGCCGGTGCTATTCGTACCGACTTCGTGCTCTCGGCGGAGATCATCGCCATCACCCTGGGGGTGGTGGCCGAGAGCAGTTTCATGACCCAGGTGGTGACCCTGGCGATCATCGCCGTACTGATGACAGTCGGTGTCTATGGTCTGGTGGCGGGCATCGTCAAGCTGGATGATGCCGGGCTCTACCTGAGTCAGCGTCAGGGGGATGGCCTGCTGCGCCGTCTGGGACGTAAGTTAGGTAGTGGCCTGGTGAATGCGGCGCCTTACCTGATGCGTGGTCTCACAGTGGTGGGCACCATCGCCATGTTTATGGTGGGCGGCGGTATCCTCACCCATGGGGTACATCAGATTGCCGAGGTGTTTGAGCAGGCGGCCCATTGGGTGGCAGGGCTTGCTATAGTCGGGCCAGTCTTGGCCTGGATGACCCCGAGTCTGCTCAACGCCCTGTTTGGTGTCTTGGTAGGCGCGGTGGCTCTTATTCTGATGTCGCTGATTGGGCGGTTTCGCAACTGATATTTGAAGGTCAGATGTAGCATAATGTATCAGTAACAACTTGTATCTTATATTGTTTTCTAATTTAGTGCCTCGTAACATCCTTAATGTGACACGCGTTGGGGACTGTGATGAAAAAGCAAATAAGAGGCAAGTTGGCGCTGGGAATATTGCTGCTCTTGGGCTTAACCGCCTGCGGCGGTGAAGAGGGCAGCAATGGGGCGATAGTCAATCCTCCGGTGACCGGCCCAGTGCCCGATATGAGCATAGATGCCTGCTTCACCATGACCACGAGTCTGGGGGAGATTAGGCTAGGTATCGATAGCCGCCATACGCTACAATCGGCGGCCAACTTCATCGGCTATGTTGACGATGGCTTTTACGATGGCACCCTGATCCACAGGGTGATCCACAACTTTATCATCCAGGGGGGCGGATTTACCTCTGGTATGGTGCCTAAGCCCGGCAAGGCGCCCATTAAAAACGAGGCTAGCGTGGGCTTTAGCAACCTCAGGGGCACCCTGGCCATGGCGCGCGCCCGTCAGAGCGATTCGGCCACCTCTCAGTTTTTCATCAACACCTTAGACAATCCGCAGCTGGATTATAGTGCCAGCAGCGAAGGCTACGCCGTGTTTGGCCGGGTGCTGTCTGGCATGGAGGTGGTGGATCAGATTGGCATAGTCGCCACCAACCGGGTAGGGGAGTACGCCGATGTGCCGCTGGAGGAGATAGTGATCCAAGGTATCACCCCCAGCGAGTGCCCTATGCTGGAAGAATGATACGCTATTCGCCGCTTGCCTGATGATGTTTGACCAGATCTATCATCGCCTGGGCGGCGAAGGAGAGGCTGAGATCTTTACGCCAAAACAGGCTCATCTGCCAGCTGAGATCCGTCTGGGTCAGGGGGCGGGTGATCACTGCGTCGGGGCGGTAGCGCTCGGCAATAAATTTAGGCAGTAGCATCAGGCCTATCCCGGCGGCCACCAGGGCGACGCCAAATTCCGGCTGATTCACTAGGGTGGGGTTCTTGATGCTCACACCGGCCTGCTGGCAGGCATTGATCACCATCTCATGCAGAGAAAACTCCGATTCAAACAGGATCTGCGCCTGGCCATTGAGCTCGCCAAGGGGGATCTCCGAGCGCCTGGCCAGCAGATGCTCGCGGGGGAGTACCACCACCATTGGCTCGGTATGGATGGCGATCCCCTCATAGCGGTCCTTGAGATCGATAATGCCGGTGGCGAGTTCTATCTCCCCCTGTTGCAGGGCCTGGGTCTGCTCGACGCCGCCGCGAACCAGCAGCTGGGTCTCTATCTCTGGGTAGGTCTGGCGATACTTGGCGATGATGGGGGCGAACAGCTCGGCGCTGCCCAGCGGTGCCAGCCCCAGTTTTAGTATGCCGCGATTGAGGCCCTTCAGCTGTGCCAGCTCCTCCATCATCGCCTGCTTATCTTCCAAAAGCCTGAGGGCGTGGCGGTAGACCACCTCGCCATGGGGGGTGAGCTGCACCTTAGTGCCGCGTTTGCCCCGGGTGAGCAGGGGCAATGCCAGCTCGCTCTCCAGCTGGGCGATAGACTTTGAAAGCGCGGGCTGGCTGATATGGATCCGCTCGGCGGCGCGGTTAAAGCCTCCCGAGGCGACGATCTCGACGAAGTAGTGTAGTGCCTTAAGATCCATTAAATAGCTTTTGGTGATTTATTTTATAAATAATATTCATTTTTTTTATTTAAATGGCAAGCGTAAGATCGCCATATCATCTCGTTAGACAGAGTTTTTCATGGCAACTTATCTCCCCCCACTTAGAAACTTGCTGCAGCTGTTGTTGCAGGTGGGGTTATTGTCTCTATTGGCCCTGGCCGCCCAATGGTTGGTGACTCGCCTGGCATTGCCGCTACCCAGTGGCGTGATTGGCCTGGCGGCGCTTCTGGCCCTGCTGGCGCTAAACTGGTTGCCGGAGCGTTTCGTGGCCCGCGGCGCCGCCTGGCTGCTCGGCGAGCTGCTGCTCTTCTTTATTCCGCCCGTAGTGGCCTCGATGCATTATGCGCCGCTGCTGGAGCAGTATGGCATCAGCCTGCTCTGTACCTTAGTGCTGGGGAGTGTCAGCGTCTTGCTGATCACCGGCTTCGTGATAGACAGGGTCTTCAAGTATGAGCGCCGCCTCAGACAGGCCGGCGCGGCCAAAGCGGTGGGCGTCTGATATGTTGGCTTCCATGCACCTGTCGCTGCTTGGCCTTGGCTGTTTGCTGGCGACCCTGGTCAGCTATGGCCTGAGTAAGCGTCTCTATCGCCGTTTCGGTCACTGGTGGCTGTCACCCATGGTGCTGACGCCGGGCTTCTTGCTGGCCTTGGTGGTGGGGTTTGCCATTCCGCTGCCTACTTATTTCGAGTACAACCACTATCTCAGTTTGTTGCTGGCACCGGCAACCATCGCCTTCGCCCTGCCTATCTACCGCGAGCGTCATCTTATCCGCCGTTATCCGCTGACCCTGAGTCTGGGCGTGCTCACCGGCCTGTTGGCGGGTTTGGTCTCCTCCTGGCTGCTGACCCGGGTGATCTATCTGCCGCCCGAGCTGTCCCACAGCCTGCTGGTGCGTTCGGTCTCGACCCCTTTTGCTTTGGAGGCGACCCGAGAGTTTGGCGGCGTGCCGGATCTCACCGCCGTGCTGGTGTTGATGACGGGTGTGCTGGGCATGTTGCTGTGCGGCCCTGTGTTCAGGCTGGCGAAGATCTCTAGCCCTTTGGCTAAGGGCGCCGCCTTAGGCGCTAGTGCCCACGGGGTGGGGGCGGCCAAGGCCGCCGAGTATGGCCGGGAGGAGGGCGTGGTGGCCAGCCTTACCATGATCTTTACCGGCATCGCCATGGTGATCGGCGCGCCGCTGTTCGCCTATCTGCTGGTCTAGCCTGGCTTTACCGGTTAGAGC
Organism: Shewanella sp. KCT; assembly: GCF_007636505.1. Classification (NCBI taxonomy): domain Bacteria; kingdom Pseudomonadati; phylum Pseudomonadota; class Gammaproteobacteria; order Alteromonadales; family Shewanellaceae; genus Shewanella; species Shewanella sp. KCT. The sequence continues at coordinate 19,965 of NZ_LVDJ01000014.1, read as the reverse complement.
GGATATCTATTCTGATGCCTCATTGTTTTAGCAGTGAGGCGCACAGCTTAACGAAGTCCGACGAGGTCAGGATGCCGATCACCTTGTGATTCTCGTCGACTACAGGCAGGCAGCCCAGCTTGTTGTCGATGAAGTAGTCCACCACGACCGCAAGTGGCTCGTCCAGCGTGACCTTTTGAAACTCCCTATCCATGATCTCGGCCACCGAGGTCCGCCGCTCCTGACGATCTAGCCCTTCGTTGCCGTAATGGGTCAGCATGCCCATGACGGTGCTGATCATCTTCTTGTGCGTCAGTATGCCTACTAGGCTGCCATCGACTTCGCTGATGACGGGCAGATGGCGCACGCCGCGGCTACTCATCAAGAGGTGGGCATCCTTGGTGGTGGCCTGATCGCTGATGCACACAGTGTCTTTGGTCATGATATCGCTGACTCTCATGGTCGACTCCTTCAACTATGGGGATGCCTTCATCATAACAGTTATTTACGCCGTGGTTGAAAAACGCACTCTTGCAAGTGGTGAGCTTGACCTCTGACTGGCGAAAAATGCTGTGCTATGGCGATAAGCAAGCCTCTGCCGAGATGTTCTGCTGCCGCCGCTGCGTCCCTTAGTCGAAACTAGCGGTTGCCGTGATCATAATAATTTTGCAATATTGTTAATTGATAATTAGAGTCATTAGACCTCTTACCAGGAATAACAATAACAAGGTCAGTTATCTTTCGCAGTACGCGTTTTCAGCTTCACATGGTGTGAACCGAGGGCACAAGGGATAACCGGCTCAAATAAAGGAATAACAATGAAAACCAATTATTCTCGCAGGGATTTTCTGGCCATGTCGGCCAAGGGTGTCGGTGCCGCCGTTGTCTCCTATGGCCTGATGGGCTGTTCAAGCAGTGACGACGATAAGCAAGAAACCGCCCCTAAGGTTCAATTTCTACACGGTATCGCCAGTGGTGACCCTACCCACAGCGCAGTGATTCTCTGGACTCGAGTAACCCCCGACACAGACGGTGACGTCAAGGTCGGTTGGGAGATAGCTTCCGACGCCAATTTTACCCAGATGATCTCAAACGGCGAGACCACCACTAACGCCGATCGCGATTACACAGTGAAGGTCGATGCCATCGGCCTGGATTCGGGTACCGCTTATTATTATCGCTTCATGTCGGGTGAGCAGGTCTCAAGCGTCGGCATGACCAAGACGCTGCCTGAAGGCGCCGTCGAGCAGGTCAAGCTGGCGGTGATGTCTTGCGCCAACTTCCCTGCCGGTTACTTCAACGTCTATGAGCTGGCGAGTCAGCAGGAAGGGCTGGACGCCGTGGTGCACCTAGGCGACTACATCTATGAGTATGGCCGCGGCGGTTATGCCAGCGAGCATGCTGCCGAGCTTGGCCGTGAGGTATTGCCTGCCGGTGAACTCTTTACCCTGTCTGACTATCGCACCCGTTACGGTCAATACCGCAGCGACGAGTCTCTACAGGCCCTGCATGCCAAGGTGCCTTTCATCACAGTTTGGGATGACCATGAGGTGGCGAACGACACCTGGTCTGGCGGCGCCGAAAACCACAACGAGGGTGAGGGTGACTTCGAGGCTCGCAAGATGGGCGCCCTGCAAGCCTATTTCGAATGGCTGCCTATCCGTCCATGGCGCGAGGGCAACCACGAGGAGATCTATCGCTCATTCAGCTTCGGCGATCTGGTCGACCTGCATATGTTAGACACCCGCGTACTGGCTCGTGACAAGCAGCTGGACTACGCCGACTATGTCGATGCCGCCACAGGTGCCATGGACAGTGCCCGCTTCATGGCGGATGTCACCAGCACAGAGCGTACTCTGCTGGGTGCCGATCAGCTGCAGTGGCTGCAGGCCAGCCTGCTCAGCGCCACGGGTAAGTGGCAGGTGCTGGGACAACAGATATTGATGGGCACCATGATGCTGCCTGCGGCGATCGCCATGCAGAAGCTCTCCGTCTATGAATATGCCGAGTTCGGTGCGCTGGCGCAGCTGGCGGCCCGTGCGGCGGCCAACGATCCCACCCTTACACCACAGGAATACAGCTACCTCATAGGTAATCGGCACAAGCTGACCCCTGAGGTGATGGCGCTGCTGCAACTGCCTTCTATCCCCTACAACCTGGATGCCTGGGATGGCTACGCTTATGAGCGTGAGGTGATCCTGGCAACGGCCAAGCAGAAGGGCGCTAACCTGGTGGTGATCGCCGGTGATACCCATAACGCCTGGGCCAACGAGCTTAAGGACAGCCATGGGGACCTGGTGGGCGTCGAGTATGCGACCAGCTCGGTATCCTCTCCTGGACTCGAGTATTACCTTGGCATTCCTGCCGACCAGCAGAGCGTGACCGAGGCTGGCGTCGTCGACCTGGTCGATGGCCTCAAGTACACCAACTTGAGAGATCGCGGCTTCATGGTGCTGACCTTCACCTCAGAGGCGGTACGCAGCGACTGGCACTTTGTCGATACCATTCTCGACAGCGAGTTCAGCGAGGCGACTGACAAGCACTACGCGGCGATGACCATGGCGGGTGAGCCTAAGATCACCGCAGCATAAGCCTGTTTTCGACCCATAAAGCCGCCTTCGAGGCGGCTTTTTTACCTTTAAAAGTGCATCCTCCGTCCAAGTTTCGTTATTTAGTTCTGCATGGGGGAATTTTTTAGTATAAAATTCAGCTCCAAATCCTGCTGCGCCGATTGTCGTCGTGTTGAAGTTCAATACGCGCCCCTTGTGCTACGCTGGATTTGGGGCGAAGCCTAATCGATGGATTAACTTCCTCCCTCTCAAAGACCAAATAGAACAAGATGGGGACGGCCTGATGTCTGAGAAACACTTTATTACCGCACAGGAATTGCTGGAAGATTCTTTTCGCCTCGCGGCGCAAGTTTATGAGAGCGGTTTTAGACCACAGTTTATTGTCGGCATATGGCGTGGCGGTGCCCCGATAGGGATCGCGGTCCAGGAATATTTCGATTTCAAGAAGGTCGAGACGGACCATATCGCCGTGCGTACCTCCTCTTACTATGGCATTGGCACCGATAAGCAGAGCAAGCAGATCAAGGTGCATGGCCTGCACTATATCGTAGAGAACGCTAACGCCGATGACGGCCTGCTGATTGTCGACGATGTGTTCGACTCTGGCCGCAGCATCCACGCCCTGAAAGAGAAGCTGGCGGAGCTGATGCGCCTCAATATGCCAACCGACGTGCGTATTGCCTGCCCTTACTACAAGCCGAAGAATACCGCGGTATCTTTGAAGCCGGACTACTTCATCCACGAGTCTGAAGACTGGTTGGTGTTCCCACACGAGGTTTCTGGCCTGTCGCCAGAGGAGATCGCCAACGGTAAGGGCGATTTGAAGAACATCAAAGAGCTTTTCGTATAACGCGTCTAGCCATGATTAGCACCAATAAAAATGCCACCCTAGGGTGGCATTTTTATTGGTGCTAATTCTTGCTCTAGCCAGGCTAGAGCTTGTCGATCTCGTCACCCAGCTGATAGGCCTTGTCGGTGACTATTTTCTCCAGGGTGGCGATGCGGGATTTGAGTTTATCTATTTCGGCCTTAAGCGCATCAATTTCGCTGTTGTCTACGCTTGCCTGTCGCCTGTTATGCTCCTTAAAGGCGGCGAAGGCGAAGGCGCCTATGATGGCGATGGCGGCGAGTTGAAAAATGCCCATGGGCTTGCTCCTGTTTATGCTAGGGCCTGTAGACCTAGACGTCCCAATGTCTGTTATCTCACTATAACCCAAAAATGTTTCGCTACCAGGCCCTTATCCTGTTTTATCTATTCTGCTTACGAGGGGCTGACTAGATCTACTTATGTTAGGGATTTGGCTGCATCGCCTCTTGCACCCGGATACATTCTTGCTCGGCGGCTATGGTCCGATTGATGCCTCTCAGGGTCGTTGGGCTATAGCCCTCTGGCTTATCGAGTAGTGCCTGCAGCCTGAGTAGGCTGGCGTAACTGCAGCTCCTGGGCAGCAGGTTAGCCGTGTAGCTCTGCATGAATGCCTGGCTGTTGCGTTTGTCCACCTCGGCAAGTTCTGCCAGACGCTGCTCGGCGCTGGCCTGGCTCAGGGCCTTCTGCTCGCTGGGGTAGAGGTGGCGCATCACCTGAGTTAATTTCGCCAGCAGTTGAGGATCGCTCTCCTTGCTGTGGGCCTGAATGCGCTCGAACCATTGGCGTTTTTCCTTGGCGCTGGGACGGGCCACCAGGGCGCCGAGCGCCGCCGTTTGCCCCTCGGGCGAACTATCCTTCTGCTTCTCCTTGAGTAGCAGGCGTTCACTGCCCAGGTAGTCATAGCGATTAAGATGAGTGATTATCTGCCAGCGGCGCTCTGGTGTGAGCGTGATGCCGGGCAGTGACTCTCTCTCATCGAGCAGCGCAGCAAGGTGACTCTTGGCCTGATGACTGACGGCAAAGTGCAGGTAGTTGTCGAACCACAGAGATTGCAGCGCGGGATCTGCCTTGTTGCTGATGGTCAGGCGCAGGCTCATCTGGGCAATGGCGTTGAGGGCCTGACGGCTATAGCGCTGCTGATTGGGACTCATCTGCTCCAGCAGGGTCTTGGCCTGTTTAAGCTGGTCTTGAGCACCGACCAGCACCTGGGGATCGGTTTCAGCTGGCAGGTTCACCAGGGTACTGCCGATAAAGCGGGGCAGGGGCAGTTCGCCGGCCAGCACAGACTCCCACAGGGATTGCCACAGCATGCGCCTGAGATCGGCTTCTTCCAGGCTGCTAAGGTGCAAGAGGGCCGTCTCGAGAGAGGCTTTATCCAGCTTGACCCTGACGTAGGCCTTGTTCTGATAGTTGCTAAACACCAAGTCGGGACAGCGTACTCCCTTGAGGCGCTTAACCTCGGTACTCGCGCCCTGGTAATCGACTTCGCTCACCAGATTCTTGTGCAGGCCATGTCGCCCCAGGGTAAACAGACCTAGCTTGACCCTCTGTGTGCTTCCCAGATCGCCATTATGCTGTTTGAGGTCAAAGCGCGATATGCGATCGCCAGCGCAGCTGAACGCCGCCTCAAGGCGGGTGACGCCGGCGCGCTTAAAGGCCGCCTGGCTCCATTGGCTCAGGGGCTGTTTGGTAACCTGCTCTAGGCTCGAAATAAAGTCATTCAGGTCGGCATTTTGTAGGGCGAAATGTTCGAGATAATAGCCTATGCCCTGGTAGAAGCTGGTATCGCCCAGCATAAATTTCAGCTGATTTAACTGGGCGATCGCCTTGTTTTGACTCGGCAGGGGATCTTGCGAAAACAGTTCCAGGCTGTTGGCGATCTGCTGCTCCACCTGCTCGGGGCTGCGGATAAAACTCTGCTGCTCATCGGCCTGAGTCGAGCCAAACAGCTGGGCCTCGCCGTCGTCGGCAACCAGATAGGCCAGGCTCTGATTGAGCCAGAGCTGATCCCACCACTTGAGAGTGACCAGATTGCCCAGCCACTGCTCGGCCAAGGCCCGTAGGATCTCACGGCGAGGTTGGGGCAGGCTTCGCTCATCGAAGCTGGTCTGTGCCTGACTGGCGCGAAATTCACTCGGCAGGTGAGGCACGATTGCCTGGGTGTAGTGACCGAAGGGGTATTTGCTGCCCAGGCGCCGCTGATAATAGTTAAGGGCCTGCTGGGTCTGTGACAGCCAGGTCTCGGCATCGATTGATTCTGCCTGGGACTGGCGGGAAAACAGCTGCAGCGCTATGCCTTCGGCTTCACTCTGCCAGGTGTGATAAGGCCCCGCGAGCAGGGAGAAGTTATGGGGGCTGACCGGCTCACTTAGCATAAACTGCCAAAGACTGCTTTGGCTTATTGGCTGATGGCTCTCGCCCACAGTCTGATGGCTCTCACCTTCTGGCAGACGGCTCTGCACCTTGGCTGTGCTGGCGATCTGCCAGTCGCTGGGCGCCAACACGCTCAGCCGATAGCTGGCCCTGAGATCTGGCTGATCAAACTGTGGTGCCAGGGTCTGGGCGCTGGAGGGCAGGAAATGGCTGTAGAGATAGCGAAGGCCATCCTTAGGGTCGATAAACTCGATAAGTCCTTGGTCTTCATGGCTATAGGGACTGCTAAAGTCCACCTTTATCAGGTTGGCACCGCCTTGCAGCAGGCTGGCCGGGATCACCAGCCTGTGGCCATCATAGTTGGGGTATAGTTTCTGGCCGTTGATGACAAGTTGGCTGATGAGCGCCTGCTCCAGATCTAGGCTCAAGGCTTGCTGGGTGTCGGCTAACTTAAACTGGATCTGCGCCTCGCCCTTGAAGCGCCTCGCCTGGGTAAGGTCGAGATGTAGCTGGTAGCTGACCTGACTGACTCTGCTGGCGCGCTGCTTGGCGATACTGGCGCTGATGCCGAGGGACTTTTCGCTGCCCTGTTTGCTGCCGGGGGAGGTGCTTTGACATGCGCCGATAAGGAGGCAGAGGAGGAGGCTAGCGCACAGGGAAAACAGTCTCAAAATGGGTCCTTCTTATTCTATATGCTCGAGGGCTTTTCGGTTTGGCTGGCAGTCAAGGGGCGGGTAAATAGCCGCATTACGAATGAGTGCCAAAGGCCGCCACATTCTACCCGACTCTACCGCTCGGCAGTAGAATTTATCGACAAAAATTCTGTATCTTCGCCTGCTTTAGGCGTTTGCTAGCCGATGACAAGAGATAAAAAAACCAGCGCTGGGCTGGTTTTTTTTAAAAGAGAAGCTGGCTTACATGCCGAGGAAAGACTTCGACTTGGTCTTGCGGATCTCTTTCTCGTCAGACCATTCGATCAGGCCGGTTTCCAGATCCATCAGGCGCATGGTCATCTTGTAGTAGACATCCTTGGTGCTGCCATCTTGCTTAACTATGCTCGACAGGTTGCCGTACAGCATATATTGGGCACCGATCTGACGGCCGAAGTTGATGGCGGTCGATGGGTCGACCATGCCGGCATTGTTCTGATAATCCAGTTGCTTGCGTACCGTGTCGACCTTGGTCATGTCGATGAAGCGGAACTTACCCGAGCGCAGCAGCTTGTTGCTGATGGAGTCGGTAACCGATTCGGTGTCGATATGCTCTGAGGTCTTGTTCTTGATCTTGTCGACGAAGATGACCGGACGATCTTTGGCTGTCATGGCGACCACTGGCGGGAAGCTCAGCATGCTGTCGACCATCTTGGCAGTGATTGCCTGAAGATCCGTAGAACCGAAGTTTTCATTAACGGTTTCGACTTCAGTTGCATCACCGTACTGCACCTTAGATTGACAGCCCGCCAGGCCAATCGCCACGGCGATGATAAAAATGAGGTTGAATTTTTTCATAAAAATACCGATTCCTTAGTCTTGATTAGATGATTATTGAATAAAAACGGGTGAAATTACCAGTCTCAATTATCCAAATTAATGTGGTTTTATCGCTTTGTACGTCAATCGCTTGCGTCTGGGACTGCCCCAGGCGGATTTGATACTGGCCCGCATCCAGATAACGACGTCCTAACTGCGCCTGCTTGGGCAGGGTCAGCCAGCTACGTCTGTCGGCCTGCTCTGTGACCACGTTAAAAATCTGCATGGCGATGGCGCCGGCATCGAACTCATCTTTGCGCCGCTTCGATTCACTGCGTACGCTGCGGGCCATCTCAGCCTTGGCGTAGATCCTCGCGGCCTGACGAAACAGGGCGCTGGGGAGCTCCTCCTTGAGGGCGGTGATCGCCAGGGCGTCGACATTGGCGATTGGCGCCGCTTTCAGCACAGTGCCCAGGCCGACGATCTCCCCTTGAGGCACGCTTACCCTGCCCGGGGCATAGGTGGCCAGGGAGGCGGTCTGCCAGTTGCCATGGATACGAAATGGCACGGTAAAGCTTTGCTTCTCGGGGACAAATCCCCGCTCGAGCAGGACCACCACCTGGCCTTGTCCCGCCTTTGCCAGCTTAGCGTCGCCCCAACGACGCTTAAACTCTTCATATTGTGGCATGGCCAGTTTCTTGGCCAGACGCACCAGATCTTGCTGCAGATAGGGGTTGTCAGGGGTTATCTGCGCCGCCTTGCGATAATCGATGAAGGCGTCGTTCTCTTCCCCCAGCAGCTCATGCAGCAGGCCTGTGGTGTAGTAACTATAGGCGTTGAGGAAGGAGCTTGTGGTGGTGCCTGCCGCCTGCCCGAGTCGATTGACCTCGGCGTCTATGGTGCCGTTGGCCATCGCCTGCACCGAGGCTTGGGATTTCTGGTATCTGGCCTGCTCGCTCTGTTGTAGCTCGTTGCTGCGCCTGACCTCCACCAGTGCCCCCTGACTGTCTCGGCTAAAGAGATAGTTTAAGGCCTGATATTGGTGCAGCATGATGCGCTCATAACCCGGGCCGCGATAGGGGATGACATTGTCGTTGATAAACAAACTGCTGGCGGTGGCGCCAAGGTCGGATGCGCTGATCACCGCCTGCTCATCAAACTTCTGGTAGGCGTCGACCGCCTGCTGGTAATAGGCTTTGCTGGCCTCGAAGTTGCCGGTGATCTGGGCGATACGCCCCGCTTCCTGGGCGTACAGCAGCCCATCTTGTCCGGTGATGGCATCGTCGAACTGTCGATAGAGGGCGGTATCGCCTTGCCTGCTGAGATCGGCCTTCACAGGTGCCAGCTGAGAGGGGTAGCTGATGAACACGCTGTTAAAGGCGCAGCCCGATAGGGTGAGCGACAAGAGCGCGCCGGCAAACGCCGCGCGGTGTCGTCTTGAGACTCTGTTGTATGGGCTGCTTTGGTGTGGCATAGCGGGTCAGATCCTTTGTAAAGCAAGTTCCGTCAAATGGCTCCGCGCCCAGCGCGGCATCGATTTAATAGTGAGGAGGTGGCGTCTCTTCTGCCTGACTGGCGATGTTGCTGGGTTCGACCTGGGAGAGCTTGCTGGTGAGCAGGCGTAACTTTTCCTGTTGGTCCGCCAGCAGGTCATTGAGCCTGATCACCTGCTGGTTCAGCGACTCTATGGTGTCATCCTGAAAAGCCAGTTTCATCTCAAGATCTTCGATTCGTTGTTCTAGTTGCACCAATTTAAATCCTCTATTAATCGGGCTTGGGCCAGGTCTCCAGCAAGCCATTGCTGCTAAAGCTGATGATCTGCCCATTAATGGTTTCAGCCACAGAGTATACAACGGCGCCCTTGATTTGGGCACGCTCGGTACGGGTAACTTGCCAGTTGGCGCGCATTTTTCCATCGGCGACCCGCCAAACGCTCACTTCTCTGGCGGGGGTGCCCGTTAGCAGTGTCTGGTTATCTTTGGTAAAGCGCGCGGTGGAAAAGTTCATTGTGCGGCGTTTTATTTTGAGCGACGACACAGGTTTTCCGGTCTGGGTCTGCCAGATGTCGGCCTTGTTGGTGCTGTCGGCCGCAAACGCCAGGCTAGCATCCTGACTCAGGCTTACCTCTAGTACCCGGCTGGGGAGCTGCCACTGGTGAAGGGGCTGGCCGGTGTTGGCCTGCCAGAGGAAGACTTTACTGTCGTTACCGCCGGACAGTGCCCAGCGGCCGTCGGCGGACAGGGCGACGCTGTTGACCTTCTCGCTGTGGCCGAGAAACTTGATCAGGGTATCTGTCTGGTGATTGAGGGACATGACGCTGCCGTCGGTGAGGCCGATGAGTAGGGTACCGTTATCGGCCAGCGCCAGACACTGACCGTTGGCGGGCAATGACCACCATCCCAAGGGCTGGCCGTCGTCCATGTTCCACAGGGCCACCGAGTCGCGGCTGAGGGAGGCAGCATATTTCAGGTTGTTCGACAGGGCCGTGGCTATCGCCGTGCCGCCCGCTTTGCCGTGGATCCACTGATATTTAAGCGCTTTCTTGGTGAGATCCCAGAGCTGTAGGTTGTTGCTGGTGGTGCTGACCAAAAGATATCGGGCCTGGGGGGAGAGGCTGGCGTCATAGCTGGGTTCGGCGACCAGGCTGCTCACCTCGGGCTTAGGCTGGCAAGCGCTCAGCAGGAGCGTACAAGCAATCAGTGTACAAAAATGTAGCAATCTGGTTCTGCTCATGAACTTGTTCCTGGTTGCGTTGTCTCTAGCTCAAAGGTTTTCGCCTGGCGTAAGGGCGCCAGGCGACATTGATGAAACTTAATCAATGTAATTGGTATATGTTAATTAACTAGTATAAAGTGGTTCGTCTTAGAAGAGTAAGGTTATTGTAACCACAAGAAAATGCTGAGGAAGCTTTAATGAAGTCCATTTATAAAATGTCACTGGTCGCGTTGGCGGTGGTTGGTCTAACTGCTTGTAACCAAGAACAAAAAGTAACAAAACCGGCAGAAGTTAAACTTGAGACCCAGGCGCAGAAGCAAGCCTATAGCGTAGGCGCGTCTATCGGTAAATATATGTCTGGTCATATCAAAGAGCAGGAAGAGCTAGGTCTACCAGTTGATCGTAGCCTGATCATTCAAGGCTTTAGCAATGGTCTGAACGATGAGCTTAAGCTGACCGAAGAAGAGATGCAGACAGTACTGCAAGGCCTAGACGAGCAGCTAAATGAGAAGCGTCAGGCGCAAGCAACAGCACTAGCCGAGAAAGCCCAGGCAGAGAGTGCGGCTTTCTTAGAAGCCAACAAGGCGAAAGAAGGCGTAACGACTACAGATTCAGGTCTGCAGTATGAAGTGATCACCGAAGGTACTGGCGACAAGCCAAGCGCCGAAGATACGGTTGAAGTGCACTATGTGGGCACACTGATCGACGGCACCGAGTTCGATAGCTCTATCGCTCGTGGTCAGAGCGCTAAGTTCCCGCTAAACCGCGTTATCCCAGGTTGGACCGAGGGTGTTCAGCTGATGTCTGTGGGTTCTAAGTACCGTTTCGTGATCCCAGCAGAGCTGGCCTATGGTAGCCGCGACACAGGTAGCATCCCAGCTAACTCTACGCTGATCTTCGAAGTTGAGCTGCTTTCTATCGAGAAAGCTGCGCCAGCAGAAGAAGCCGCAGCGGCTAAGTAAGCCTGGCTATTAAAGATTTGAAAAAGGGCGCTTAGGCGCCCTTTTTTGTGGGCGAAAGAAAAGACAGCGTGAACTGAGTGTAGGACTGTCTGTGTAAACCGCATGTGTGACCAGCTAGGGGGAATTTTCGCCGCTTAGCGCAAGGGGAATCGGATAACTCTGGCATTGTCTCGGCCTTAGGTTAGAATTTGCAAGGTAACCTTGGGGAAGACAGCTTATGGAATATGAATTTCGCCGCAACACATTGACCGGCACCCTGGTGGCTCAGTTCACCATGGATCATGAGATTATGGGGCTTTGGTTTGTCGATGAGCTGGGCGAAGACAAGGCCCTCATCGAGCAGATAGCCTCGACCATAGCGGCGCTGCAGCAGGGGAGGCTGACAGAACAACGTTTTGTCGGCCAGGGGATCTCTCTCGAGCTGGATGAGGAGCAGGCCAGAGTATTTGCCAACGCCCTTGAGATGGATGACGACACCCTGCTGGATGAGTCCATGTCCCTGTATGACGGTGAGTCACAGGCCTTCTGCGGCCTTGAGGATTTTGAGGCGGCGCTCAAGAGCTGGCAGACCTTCATCGAAGAGAGCCGATAGGCAGGGACTATGCAGGGCAAGTGTGTAGAGAAATCGTGTAGATAAAGCGTGAGAAATCTTGCAAAGAAAAAGGCAGCTTAGGCTGCCTTTTTACGTTTTAGCTGTTTTGACCGGCGTAGCACCTAGGCTCATTGGTTAAGGTAGCGTACCGCCATCTCTGTGCGCGACTTGGCGTTGGCCTTGCGCAGCAGATTCTTCACATGCACCTTGACCGTGCCTTCGCTGATATGCAGCTGCTCTGAGATCACCCGGTTGCTCTTGCCTTCGGCCAGTTGCTCGAGGATCTGTAGCTCTCTCGGGGTCAGGTTGTCTATCCAGGCCTGCTCGTCGGCGCCATCTTTTAGCTCATAGATGAAGTCTTCCACCGACTCAGAGATCACTCGGTGACCCTGCATGGCATTCTTCAGCTTCTCCAGCAGTAGATCCGGCTCTGTGTCTTTGAGCAGGTAACCGTCGGCGCCAGCCCTGACCAGGCGGATAACGTCTTGCTTGGCATCGGATACCGTGAGGATCACGATGCGGCTGGTGACCCCTTCCTGACGTAAGGCATTGAGGGTATCTAGCCCTGTCATCCCCTTCATGTTGAGGTCCAGTAGTACGATGTCCGGTTCGTTTTCGGCAATTGCCGACAGGGCATCTAGGCCGCTGCCTGCTTCACCAAATAGGGTGAAGTCTGAGTCAGAGGTGATAAGTTGACAGATCCCGCGACGTAGCAGGGGATGATCGTCTACAACCAAAACTGAATATGGTTTGCCCATTTTATTGCCTCCACTGAGGTCTGTTTTATTTAAAAATTAGTATCTTATATCACCAGCATCCCTACTGGCGCGGCTCTTGTTCGGGCGGGAACAGCAAGGTGACCGTGGTTCCGCCCTGTTCATTGCTGCTGAAGTCTACCACACCCGAGAGGCGACTTGCGCGTTCATGCATGATTCCTATGCCAAAATGTTGATCCCTCTCCTTGAGCTTCTCCAGGCCGACGCCGTCGTCGCTGATGCTGATCTTGACGTTGTTACCGCTGCGGGTGCAACAGATATGAATATGATCCGCCTGGGCATGCTTAATGGCGTTGAGGGTCGCCTCACGGGTAAGCTGCAGCACATGAATGTGTTGGTGAGCACCGAGCAGCTGGATCGGCAGCTTGTCTTCCAGGGTGATCTTGGCCGTGGTTTGTCCCCTGAGCTGGTCGAGCATCATCTCGATCGCATGATTGAGGTTGGGATCTTTAATGGTCAGGCGGAAGGTAGACAGCAGTTCACGCAGCTGTACATAGGCGGTGTTGACTCCTTCGTTGATCTCCTTGAGCTGTTCCTCTACCTGAGGGCTGCGGCACTGGCTGTCCAGCCCCTTGGAGAGCAGGTTGACCTGGATCTTGAGAAACGAGAGTAGCTGACCCAGAGAGTCGTGCAGCTCGCGGGCGATCACGCCGCGCTCCTCCATCAGTGCCAGCTGCTGGCGCTGCTCGCCGGCGTTATAGATGACGATTGAGCGGGCTAGCATGATGGCGAAGTTCTCGAACAGGGGATGATTGATCTCACCCAGGGCAGTGACCTCAAGATAGCCCAGTTCGTTGTCGGCAAATTTTAGCGGGAAACGGGTCTGGCTGCGCGAGGCGATGGGCCAGCCGCCGTCGGCATCTATGTAGAGCTTCTCTTTGTCATCCTGGGCGATCACCAGGCGCAGGAAGCTGTTGGGTTCATGGGCCCTGAGCTGATTCAGCGCCTGTTTCAGGGTGCTGATCTCCAGCTTGCCCGAGTGCAGCATCACTAGGTTGTCGTAGAGTAACTTGAGCTCGTTGTTGGCGCGGGTGAGGGCGAAGGTCTTCTCTTTGACCTGATTTTCCAGGTTGTTGTAGAGGGTCGAAAGTTCTCTGGCACTGGTGGCCAGCGCGTTGCTGAGCGAGCTGAGCTCGATATATTCGCTGTCTGGCATGGTGACATCGAACTCCCCCTTAGAGATGGTGTTGGCCGACTCCATCAACTGATTGAGGGGAGTTACCACCTTACGCTTGGTAAAGCGTACGGCGAAGAAGGCGATCAGTAACATGAGCCCCAGGCCGGTGATCTGGCTGGCGGCCAGGAGCTTGAGCTTGAAGGCAGCGAATTCCTCGGTTTCCAGCACGAAGAGATCTATGGTGTCGACGAAATCTTTGAGGGCGGAGACATAGAGGCGGGAGTTCTCCTCTTCGATATACTGCTTCATCACCTGCCACTTCTGGATAACCAACAGGTATTGGGAGGCGAGATCGTCCGGCGTCATCCAGTCGAGTGAGCGTTTCAGCGCATCCGAGTGGAGGGTGGCCTCAAACTCTCTAATTTTGTCGTCGGCTCCCTCGCTGCCGGAGTTGGCGTAAAACATCAGACGGTAACTCTGCATTCGCAGCGAGCCGGAGGCGTTGATGGCTCTGGCGTCTCCCAGGCTATAAGCCAAATTAGCTATGGCGAAGGTGGCGAGTCCACTGGAAAGTAAAATTAAGGCCAGCATTAACCTTAATATGGTGGAGGTGAGGCTGCCTTTCTTCATGTATTAGAACTCATTAAATTATAGGGAAAAATCGGAAATTTGGAATATGATACTTGTTTAGCAATTGCTGATAAAATTAACAAGGTGATAAAAATGTGACCAACAACACATTCACATTATGATCTGCCTCAAGTTTTAACTCGGATACCCCATAAGGGGTATATTTTTAACGGGGTTAAGGGACTAACTTTGGCCTTGGAGATGTTGTGGTTTTTAAGACTACTATAAAAAGTAACACGGAGATGAGATGGTGAGAACATTAACTACAAAAACCTTTGCACTGAGTGCTTTGGTCGCCGCTGGCCTGATGGCTACCGGCGTGATGGCAAGTGACAAGACTGAGCCACGTAACGAAGTCTACAAAGATAAGTTTTCTAAGCAGTACAACAGCTGGCATGACACCGCCGAAAGCAAAGAAGTTGTCGATATGCTTGAAGAAGTGCCTAGCTTGGTTGTGTTGTGGGCAGGTTACGGCTTCGCCAAAGATTACAATGCACCTCGTGGTCATATGTATGCGGTAACCGATGTACGCAATACACTGCGTACCGGTGCGCCTAAGTCTGCCGAAGATGGTCCAATGCCAATGGCATGTTGGTCATGTAAGAGCCCAGACGTGCCTCGCGTGATCGAGGAGCAGGGCGAAGATGGCTACTTCACTGGTAAGTGGTACAAAGGCGGCGCAGAAATCGTGAACACTATCGGTTGTTCTGACTGTCACGAGAAAGGCTCTTCTAAACTACGTATGTCTCGTCCATTCGCCGAGCGCGCCATGGCGACATTAGGCACGCCATTTGACAAGGCTTCTAAGAAAGACAAGCAGTCTATGGTGTGTGGTCAGTGTCACGTAGAGTACTACTTCGAGAAGACCAAAGATCGCAAAGGTTTTGTTAAGTTCCCTTGGGATATGGGCACAACTGTTGAGCAGATGGAAGTCTACTACGACAACATGGAGTTCAAAGACTGGACTCACGCCGTATCTAAGACGCCTATGCTGAAAGCACAGCACCCTGGTTATGAAACTTGGCAGCTAGGCGTACACGGTAAGAACAACGTTACCTGTACTGACTGTCATATGCCTAAGGTGAAGAATGCTGAAGGCCGTAAGTTTACCGACCACAAGGTAGGTAACCCATTCGACCGCTTCGAAGAGACTTGTGCGACTTGTCATACTCAAAGCAAAGAGTTCATGGTTAACCTGACTAAAGAGCGCAAAGTTAAGGTTGCTGACCTTAAGGCACGTGCCGAGTCTCAGCTAGTTAAGGCGCACTTCGAAGCTAAAGCGGCTTGGGATGCGGGTGCAACTGAAGCTGAAATGAAGCCAATCTTAATGGATATTCGTCACGCACAATGGCGCTGGGACTATGCAACCGCCTCTCACGGTGTTGCGGCTCACGCAGCTGACGAAGCGCTACGCATCCTAGGTACTGCGGTAGATAAGGCTGGTGATGCACGCGTCAAACTAGCGCAACTGCTAGCAGCTAAAGGTGTTAAGCAACCTATCGCCTTCCCAGATGTTTCCACCAAGGCCAAGGCGCAAGCTGCACTGGGTATGGACATGAACAAGTTGAATGCCGACAAGGCAGAGTTCAAGAAGACTGTACTGCCTAAGTGGGATGCCGAAGCTAAGAAGCGCGAAGCAACTTACTAATTTCTCCCCCCCTGCATAGTAAAAGCCCCGGTTATCCGGGGCTTTTTTATATCTTCACGACTTTATACTTGCACGATCTTATATTTTCACCGCTTTATTTCGTCACTACTTTATCATCTTCAGCAGGGCCCGGAATCTGTCGCCACTAGCCTCTGCCTGTAACTCGAATAATAAAGACTCGCTATTGGTCAGCAAGGCGCCGTTCTGGGTCATCATCTCACAGCCTAACTGCTTATTGGCCTCGGTTCGCGAGGAGACGGCATCGGTCACCAAGTGCACCTCATATTCGTTGTCCAGCAGATCCCGGCAGGTCTGGTAGACGCAGATGTGGGTCTCTATGCCCGCGAGCAACACCTTGGGCCTGCCATACTGCTGCAGTGCCTGCCTGAAGGACTCGGCGTGCCAGCCGCTAAAATGAGCCTTAGGGATAGGCTGATAATGAGGCGTAAGCAGCTCGGCCAATGCCGGGCTAGTGACCCCCAGCTTATCGGGCAGCTGCTCCAGCCAGACGACAGGGATATCAAACAGCTCGGCCGCCTTTATCAGTGTGGTGAGCCGGGTTTCGAGTTCCTCAGCCTGGTGCATCAGGGTGGCCAGCTTTCCCTGAACATCGACGATGATGAGTACACATTCCTGTGGTTGCAACATAGGGCGCTCCTCTATGGGTGATGACTCCATCATACCCGGATAATTTCGCCACCCAATCCGTCATAAGTCGAATAGGCGACTGCGCTATTTTTGTGCGCTCTGTGCATAGTCGCACCTAATTGGTGCATTTATATGCAGCATGAAGGGCGTCGTTATTACTAAGTTTATGAATGTTAAGGTTTTGTAATATTGGCCTGATGATTGAATTGCCTTTGGCATCAGCAAGAATACTAAGATGAGTCGGAGGCGGTAATGAAATTAATCAGCGCAATAATCAAGCCATTCAAACTCGATGATGTGCGAGAAGCCATTGCAGGGTTGGGGATTGAGGGGATGACGGTGACCGAGGTGAAGGGGTTCGGACGTCAGAAAGGCCATACAGAGCTCTATCGTGGCGCCGAATACCAGGTGGATTTTCTGCCTAAGGTCAAACTGGATATCGCCACTAAGGCTGAAAACGTCGATCACCTTATCGAGTCAATCGTCGCTGCGGCGCATACGGGCAAGATAGGCGACGGCAAGATTTTCGTGACGGATCTCGATCAGGTGATCCGTATCCGTACCGGCGAACTCGATAACGAAGCACTTTAAGGGGGAATTCCAATGGAAGAGTTAGTAACACTAGGTGCGACAGTATCTGAGTTGAAGTTTGCTCTCGACACCTTTTATTTCTTGATCTCAGGCGCGCTAGTGATGTGGATGGCAGCCGGGTTTGCCATGTTGGAAGCGGGTCTGGTGCGCTCCAAGAACACCACAGAGATCTTAACCAAGAACGTCTGTCTCTACTCCATCGCCTGTATCATGTATCTGGTGGTGGGTTACAACATCATGTATGTGGATAATGCCGAGGGTGGCTGGTTGCCATCGTTCGCCAGCCTCATTGGTGCTCAGGCAAGCGATGCCGATCACGCGTTGGAATCGGATTTCTTCTTCCAGGTGGTGTTTGTGGCGACCGCTATGTCTATCGTCTCTGGCGCCGTTGCCGAGCGTATGAAGCTGTGGGCCTTCCTGATCTTCTCAGTGGTGATGACTGGGGTTATCTATCCTGTCGAAGGCTACTGGACCTGGGGCGGCGGTTTCCTCTCTGAGGCTGGGTTTGTCGACTTCGCCGGTAGTGGCATAGTACACATGGCGGGCGCGGCCGCGGCTATCTCGGGCGTCTTGTTACTCGGCGCTCGTAAGGGCAAGTATGGCCCTAACGGTCAGGTGAATCCTATCCCTGGTTCTAACCTGCCGATGGCAACCTTAGGCATGTTCATATTGTGGATGGGTTGGTTCGGCTTTAACGGTGGCTCTCAGCTTTTGGTGTCTGATGCCGAGAACGCGTCGGCGGTGGCGAAGATCTTCGTTAACACCAACTCTGCAGCCGCCTTCGGCGCCGTCTCTGCCCTGGTGGTGTGTAAGATGGTATGGGGTAAGGCGGACTTGACCATGATCTTAAACGGCGCATTGGCGGGCCTGGTGGCGATCACCGCAGATCCTTTGTCGCCATCACTGCCTCTGGCCGGGGTTATCGGCATGGTGGCCGGCGGTCTGGTGGTCTTTTCCATCGTGATGTTCGACAGAGTCAAGATTGACGATCCTGTCGGGGCGATTTCGGTGCATGGTGTTGCCGGCCTGTTCGGTGTGATGCTGGTGCCGCTGTCAAATGCCGATGCGACAGTCTTGGGTCAGCTCTATGGCGCCTCGGTCATCTTCGCCTGGGTATTCGGGGTTTCCTTCGCGGCCTGGTATATCCTCAAGATCACCATGGGGATCCGTGTCTCGGAAGAGGAAGAGTACAACGGTATGGATGCATCGGATTGCGGCATAGATGCTTACCCAGAGTTTGTCTCACTCAAGAGTGCCAGCTAACCGCTAGTCAAAACAGATTGCCAAAACTGATAGTAGAATTAATAGGGTCCGTACCTCATGGTGCGGACCCTGTCTTTAGTATTATGCTATCGAAAAGTGTGGTGTGAGGAGCGCTAACATGAAGCAGTCTCTCTGGGTGTTGTTTTCGTTGCTGGTCTCAATTCAGTTGCAGGCGGGCCAGGTGGTGGTGCGTAAGTCGAGCGACCCCTTCGATGCCTTCGCGGTGCGCGACAAGGTGCAGCAGGACTTTGAGTGGCGGGAATCCCTGCGTTTGCAGCAGCAGATCCGGATATTACAGAGTCTGCCCCTGGGCTGCGTGTTGTTTAAGTCGCCTTATGCCTACTATCGTTGCGGCGCGATGTTCTATCGCCCCTATCTGTATCAAACCAAGGGCGCAAATCCTCAACAGCTCTATATTCAGGTCGATCCGCCAGAATCTCAGTGATTGTTAATATTTTGTAACGCTTTGCGTGGGGCAAAATGAAAAAGCCTACTTTATGATAGATCTTACGGTGCCCTCATCAGCGTAGGTTTAATATGAAAAGGCTAATTGAGTATAAGCGCGCTATCTTGTTGTTATTCTTCATAGTGAGCGGTTGTGCCAGCGGCCCGGGTAAGGAAACCCTCGCTAATATCGATCAGTACTTTGCCGACGATGAATTTGCGGCGGTTGCGGTTCAAGTCACGCCGGATAAGCTATTTGCGCTGCCGACTCAGGTAACGATCGATCTGCGGCAAGATTATAAGCGCAGCCGAATGGCGCGAGACTATATTGCCGCTAACTTGTGGCTAGCTAACTACATCAACGCCGATAAAGGCGGTTTCAAATACCAAGATAATCTAACAAAGATCCCGGCGGATACCTTTAATGCGCGCGCCGGTAACTGCCTGTCGCTGGTGCTGCTCAGTGCCTCGCTCGCCGATGCCTTGGGGGTCGATGTCGAGTTTCAAGAGGTCGAGGTGCCGCCCGTGTGGGACAAGGCCGGTGACTTCTATTTAGTGAATGGTCACATCAATCTGCGCCTAATTCCAAGAGAGACGAGTGATACCTTCCTTGCCGACAAAAATGCGTTGCAGATAGATTTTCTGCCTGAGCGTACCATGCGTGGCTATGCCAAGCGGCGTATCGACAGAACCACTGTCATGGCGATGTTCTATAACAATGTCGCGGCAGAGTCTCTGGTGGAGGGACGTTACGATCAGGCCTATGCCTACCTGAAGCAGAGCCTAATGTTAAAGGCCGATTTTATTCCCGCCTTAAATACCCTGGCGATCCTCTATCGTTACAAGGGGCTGGATGATAGGGCGGAAAGTCTCTATAAGCTGGCGCTTTCCAGAGACAATGAGGATATGAATGCCCTGTTTAACTATGGGGTGTTACTCGCCAGTCAAGACAGGCTAGAGGAGTGGGCCAAGGTACATAAGACCCTTGAGCTGGTCAGGATCCGCAATCCCTATTACTACTATGACATGGCGCAGCAAGCCTACTCGGAGCATGAATATCAGACGGCGCTAACCTGGTATAAACGTGCGGTAGAGAAGGCAGATTATCGCCATGAGTTTTACTTCGGTCTCTCCAGGGCCTATTGGGCCACGGGCGATGAGCGCAGGGCTAAGCTGAACATGCAAAAGGCATTGTCGCTGTCGGTGGATGAATATAATCAGCGGCGCTGGAGGATCCCCTCATAATTAGGGCCTCCCAGAGGTGTTAACCAGTTTAAGAAATTCACCCCAAGCCCAGCGAAAATGCGATTCTTTGATTGA